>DATGFZ010000310.1:0-2404 GCA_035308805.1 Puia sp.
TTCTTTTTTTAAAAAACAATATCCCAAATTATATTTTGCATCCGCCGGATTGACTTCGCCATTTGTCCCGCCGCTTTTCATGTATTCAAAATAATAATGAATGGCGTCATCGATTTTATTGAGGCGGTAAGCAATTTCTCCTTTCCAAAAATTAATGTAGGGCAGCACGGCTTCATTGTCTGATTGCCGCATCGCCTTATCCAACAGGTCACCGGCAGCGATCAGCATGCCATCATTGATCAGTTCCGTGGCACGGCCGAGCAGAATCCTTGCCGAAACCTTTTTGGTATTGGGGGTCTGGTGACCGACGCTGTCCAATAAGGCAAGCGCATCCTTATAATTGTTCGTATTGGCAAGCAGGTTGACGAGCAATTCCCGCGCTTCTGCATTGTAGGCTGAGTTGGGGTACTGCTGAACAAAATTCTGCAATTCGGCCAGGGCGATATCCTGGTAGCCCAATTCGAAAGATAATTTTGCATAATTGTATTTGGATACCTCGCGCTGCTGCACATTGCCATTGTTTGTGGAGCAAAACAAAAAGGCATTGCGCGCATTGTCCTTCTGCCCCGTTTTCAGGTAACAGTCCCCCAGCAGGTACATCGCATTTTGCGAGAGTGAATCCTTGTTGCCGCCGAGCTGCTTAAATCCCTCAATCGCCTTTTTCCAGTTTTTTGTCTGGTAATAGCAGTAAGACAATTCATAGAGATCTTCATGGGAAACTTTTTTTGCCTGGCTTACATACTGCTCCAGGTATGGCAATGCCTTGTCAAATTCCTGGTTCTCGTAATACCCGTGACCAACAAGCTGGCGCAATTCCATGTCGTAATACTGGCCGCCGTTATCCACTTTCTTTTTCGCGTATTCAATGGCTTTATCACGCTGTCCCTGGATGATATAAATATTGGCCATGTAGTACGGAACGACCTTTTCATATTTTGGTTCGTTCTCCACCACCTTGAAAGCATCGAGGGCAGTGTTATAATTCTTGTCATAAAAAGAAATAAACCCATAGTAATAATTCGCATCCACATAATGTTCATTGCCCGTCAGCTGGCGAACCGAGTTGAATAACGGCTTGGCCAGTTCAAACTGCTGCTGCGTGAAATAAGCATAGCCCTCATGAAATTTCATGTCGGCCACTTCGTCATTGTCCAGGTTTTCAATACTAACGTTGTCGTATAACCGAATGGCAGAAACATAATCCGATTTTCTGAAATAATATTCAGCCAGCTGAAAACTCATCATCTCCATCCTTGCCTTATTATTTTCAACCCGCACGTATTGGTTTGCCTCATCGGCATCAATGGGTTGATTCAATTTCAATCCGCACACGATCGTATAGTAACGAATTTCCTCCCTGTACAAGGTATTGTTGCTCTGGTCAGTCCCGCGGAGCTGCGAGGCTAATTGTTTGAACACGGGATAGGCGAGCGTGTAATATCCCTTCTGAAAAAATTCTTTTGCCTGTTTAAAATTCGCCTGCGGATCGCTGGTATAAAACGTTTGTTGTGCAATTGATGAATAGGAAATAAAGAGTAAGCAAAATATGATTGATCGTTTCATTCCAATGTCCGTTGTTCAGTGTTAACGCGATAAAGTTTCTAATTATTTTATCGTTTACCAAACATCGTTCCAAACACGTGTGGATAACAGCATAGATTAACATTTCTTTAGTGATGTAACGAAATCATTTTATTTTTGTCGAAAATTTACAGACGATGAAAAGAATAATGTCGACACGCTATTCAACAGCTGCATTCAACACCGCAACATTATTTTTGCGTGCAACTTTCGGAATAATCATGTTTCTTGATCATGGATTGACGAAGCTGAATAAATTCAGTGAGCAGCAAAATGTTTTTCCCGATCCGCTTCATGTCGGACATCGCCTGTCGCTGATCCTCGTCATTTTTTCCGAAGTGGTTTGCTCGCTGTTGCTGGTACTCGGATTATTCAGCAGGCTTGCTGCCTGTATTCTTTTTATAGAAATGGCCCTGGTGATTTTTATGAATTTCGGCCAGCCTGTTGACAAATTTGAATTGGCGTTGCTCTATGGGGTTGTTTATTTTTCTTTATTGCTGACCGGTCCGGGGAAAATAAGCGTGGACGGAATGAGCGGAAGATAAATCAGGATGAATCTTTTCCGCCCCCCGCGGGGTCAGCCTGCTGTCACCGGCACAGTCACCTGCATTTTTTTGGATCAGCATCCATTCCGCTAAAAAAAATTTGACATACATTCATCTCCTCATTACTCAACATCCATATTCAGATTCATGTTCATATCAGAGACAACCCTTCGCGTTCGTTACGCAGACACCGATCAGATGAATGTCGTCTACCACGGCAATTATGCAACCTATTTTGAAGTGGCGAGGACCGAATCCGTACGGCAGCTGGGCTGACC
>DATGFZ010000311.1:0-2569 GCA_035308805.1 Puia sp.
AGCATGGCTGAGACTTCGAGGGTTGACTCACCCATGCTTGACAAATTGGTGGGCACCTACCTTGATACAGAAAACAATAAAAATGAAGTGACCTTTTTTAAGCACGACAATACGCTCTGGATGAAAAATCAGACCTTTGGATACCGGTTTGTCTATACGGGCGATAACCGTTTTGAATCCTACGGCACGCCGCCAAAAAAGCCCTGGACACTTCATTTTGAGATCCAGCCTTCCGGCGATATCAAACTCACGGAGAATTGGACAGACATGAACCTGGTCAACCATACTTTTATCAGCATGAAAGAAAAATAATTTACCTTTTTAATAGCGGCGATTTACACAATTCGCGTTGGTGTTGAATACATTTATGCAGGGGTTTGTAATCACCTGTTCAATTTTTTTATATCTCATCGCGATGCTTATTGTGACCATTGGCGAATAAATAGCAGATACGGAAACGTCAAAAGCACTAATCTCGGGCAGAACCATTACCTTCAATGGTAAACAAAAAATTAGTACCGGCAATGCACTCAGACAGAATGCTATTTTCCGCAATCCTCAAAGCTTTGGACGCAGGCTGTAAAAAACCACTTGCAGGCTGACGTAGTATGCCATTTGATCATCCGCAAAATAATGCTAGTTGTATGAGACATTGTATTGTTATTATTTTTCTTTTATCTGCGTCAGCTGTTTTTTCGCAAACCAGCAATTTACCAGCCGCCAACTGGCAGTTGATGGACTTACAAAAAGACAGTGTCCATGGAACCAGTGTGAACAGGGCCTATGAAGAATTGCTGAAAGGCAAAAAGAGCCACCGGGTAATCGTTGCCGTTATTGATGTGGGTGTAGACACGGTGCATGAGGATTTAAAAGGACACATCTGGACAAATGCAAAAGAAATCCCGGGTAATGGCATTGACGACGATGGCAACGGATACATAGATGATGTGCATGGCTGGAATTTCCTTGGGAACAAGGAGGGGAAAAATATCCTTACAGAAAGCTATGAATCAGAGCGTGAGTATTTCAGGCTTCAACCGGTATATGGACTGGTCAAAGATTCTGCGGGCGCAAAAAGCTTGCAGTTGCAACAGTATGATTATTGGTTGCAATTAAAAAATATGCGCAATAAAGATTCCCTGCTCAGTGAAAAGAAGATCGTAGATTATACACGCTGGAGCACGGAGGAACATAACGAAGACAGCGTGTTTAAAATATCCATCGCAAAAGACACTTTATTCTATTCGGATATCGAGAATTTGAAGCCCCCTGACTCCGTGTGTGGAGAGATGCGCAGGCGTGTGCTTGCCGATTACAAGAATTACAATATATCACATAGTCTGTCTTTTGAAGCTCTCCTTGCTGATGATGTGGGCGTGCTGGAAAAGGCAAAGGAGAAGATTCATGGTTTTCGGATCGATCCCAATGCGCAACGCAGGGACATTATCGGCGACGACCCTGAAAATATTCATGATCGGGTATATGGCAATAATGATGTGTCTGCCGGGTATCAGGCCCACGGCACACATGTATCCGGTATCATCGCTGCAATAAGAGGCAACGGCATCGGCATGGACGGGATTGCCGACAACGTGATCATCATGCCGGTAAGAGCTTCCTGCGACGGAGATGAAAGAGATAAGGATGTGGCGCTGGCTATTCGATATGCCGTTGATAACGGCGCCAAAGTGATCAATATGAGCTTTGGTAAACCCTTTTCACCGGGCAAAGAATGGGTGGACGAAGCGGTAAAATATGCGGCAAAAAAAGGCGTGTTATTGGTTCATGCGGCAGGCAACGACGCGGAAGATGCGGATAGCATCCCTTCTTATCCCAACGCCTATTTTAAGAGCCATGGAGAGAAGGCAGATAACCTCATTACCGTGGGGGCGAGCGCTTCTTCTGACAGTTTTCTGGTAGCCTACTTTTCGAACTACGGTAAAACAGTGGTCGATATTTTTGCGCCCGGAGTTGCAATATATTCCACCATTCCCCGCAATAAATATGAAAGGGATAATGGCACGAGCATGGCTTCTCCCGTGGTAGCCGGGATTGCCGCGCTGATATGGAGTTATTACCCCACGCTTACCTACAAACAGGTAAAATACTGCATCGAAAAATCTGCAACACCTATAGATATATTAGTAAGAAAACCCGGAACAAATAAAAAGGTTCCTTTCAGCAGCCTGAGCAAAACCGGGGGAATTGTGAATGCGTATAAAGCGATACTGGTGGCAGACCAGTTAACAAAAAAAAATAAACAGCATGCGTGAAGATGCTGACATTTTTGGCCAGGAATATCACTGACAATAAATTCAACGACGAAAAAGGAGGACCAAACATCCTCTTTTTTCGGTCATCCATTTCGGCATTTCTATTATTGTTTCATGGGAGAGGAATTGGAAATAGCGTAATCCCTGCTTTTGCAGGAGCTTTCGAAAAAAAAAATGCAGGGGTTCTTTGCCCCGGTCATTCACCGGTTTTTTCATCCGGTGTGTCCAGCTGCCTGACCGGTACTTCTATTTGTTCTACTTCAGGCACCACATTTTTTGTGTATGCCGAGCCCAGG
>DATGFZ010000312.1:0-4302 GCA_035308805.1 Puia sp.
GGTTTGCCCCATTTCAGAATGAAAATGGATGCTGTTCCGGGGACGCCTACCACCATGTGGCTGACGCCTAAATATACTACAGAAGAAATGAGGAAGATGACGAACAACCCGGAATTTGAATATGAATTATCCTGCGACCAAATGTGTGGCAGGGGGCACTTTACCATGCGTGCCGTTATTAAGGTAGTGACGCCCGATGAATTTATTTTGTGGAGAGCCAAACAGAAACCAAATTATGCGCAGGTTTTTCCGGAACCTGCTGCAGGTGATTCTTCTGCAAAGACAACCACTGTAGCGAAGGAAGCAGCACCGGTAAAATCGGTGGTGGCAAAAAATTAATATGCAATAAACGACCCAGAAAAAATTTTTTCTCATGAGCAACGAAGCAGTAATACATGGACATGGTGCAACGGCGACAACTCATGATGAGCCCCATGTTCATCATCACAAGGAGACATTTATTACCAAATATGTTTTTAGCCAGGATCATAAAATGATCTGCAAACAATTTCTGATAACAGGAATGATTTGGGCAATAATCGGCGGATTGATGTCTGTTTTATTCCGTTTGCAATTGGGTTACCCCGAAAGCACCTTCCCCTGGTTGGAAGATGTTTTGGGCAAATGGGCAAAAGGCGGAAAAATTCAACCGGAATTTTATTACGCACTGGTGACCATGCACGGAACGATATTGGTATTTTTTGTGCTGACAGGAGGGCTGAGCGGCACTTTTGCCAATTTTCTTATTCCATTACAGGTGGGGGCAAGAGACATGGCTTCTCCGTTTTTGAATATGCTTTCTTATTGGTTTTTCTTCACGGCAAGCGTGGTCATGTTTTCCTCTCTGTTTCTTGAAAGCGGTCCGGCAAGTGGCGGATGGACAATTTATCCGCCGTTGAGCGCGCTTGGCGACGCGAACGAAGGTTCAAAGGCAGGGATGGATTTTTGGATCATCAGCATGGCGCTTTTCGTAGTCTCAGCATTGTTAGGCGGCCTAAATTATATTGTTACAATTCTCAACATGCGTACAAAAGGAATGAGCATGACCAGATTGCCACTCACAATCTGGGCGCTTTTTTTCACCGCTATATTAGGGGTGTTGTCATTCCCCGTTTTGTTGTCCGGTTTGATTTTGCTGCTGTTTGACCGGCATGCAGGTACAAGTTTTTATCTTTCCGATATTTTTATGGCATCGACAGGAAAAGCATTGCCCAATGAAGGGGGAAGCGCAATTTTGTTTCAGCATTTATTTTGGTTCCTGGGACATCCGGAAGTATACATCATCATTCTTCCTGCGATGGGTCTTGTTTCTGAAGTGATGGCGGTGAATTCGCGAAAACCCATATTCGGATACATGGCGATGGTGGGTTCATTGTTCGCGATTACTATTCTGGCGTTCCTGGTTTGGGCACATCACATGTTTGTAACCGGCTTAAACCCTTTACTCGGTTCGGTATTCGTGTTGCTCACTTTACTGATAGCCGTACCGTCAGCCATAAAAGTATTTAACTGGCTAACTACCTTGTGGCGGGGAAATATTCGCTTCACTCCCGGAATGTTGTTTGCAATCGGGTTTGTGAGTTTATTTATTTCCGGCGGGTTGACCGGAATCTTCCTTGGCAACTCCACCTTGGATATCCATTTGCACGATACTTTATTTGTGGTTGCGCATTTCCATATTGTAATGGGTGTATCTGCATTCTTCGGAATGTTTTGCGGCATCTATCACTGGTTTCCGAAAATGTACGGAAGGTATTTGAACAACACGATGGCCTATATTCATTTCTGGGTGACTTTTGTCGGAGCATACCTTATTTTTTGGCCAATGCATTACGAAGGATTAGCAGGTTTGCCCCGCCGTTATTATGATTACAGCGCGTGGGTATCTTTTCAACAATTTGGAGGGCTGAACAGATTTATTTCTACGGTGGCTATGGTTGTGTTTGCAGTGCAGTTGATGTTTGTATTTAATTTCTTCTATTCTATTTTTAAAGGAAGAAGAGTGACAACGCAAAACCCCTGGGGCGCAAATACGCTGGAGTGGACCACACCCATCAGACCCGGACACGGAAATTGGGTTGGAGAAATTCCTGAAGTCCATCGCTGGGCCTATGATTATGGAAAAGACGGAAGAGATTTTATTCCGCAGACAGAACCTGTAGGCGCCGAGGAAAGCGTGCATTAGATTTAAGGGCTGATGTTTAATAAATAATTTTTTTTCGATAAGATATTTGCCCTGATAATATCGGGGCATTTTTTTTAACCATGATCATCATTTGTTAGCATAGACCATATATCCCTGATCCGGATACACGGGTTTTGAATGATAAATCCGCGTATAGTTTTTTTTCGGGGTTTGTCAGGCAGACCCAATAGCTTCCACGACGGTTAGGCGGGGCATATAGTCCCGGATTTTGAAAGATGGCGGAAAAGGGAATAACATGTTAGGGGGCGGAAAGGATGAAGATGTCAATGAACCAATGCTCACTTCAAAATAATTTTATAAATCTTGATACAGCAGGAAACAGTGAAGCGATCACAATCTTTTGCATTAGCAGAAAAATTGCGCGATTATAAATTGCTGATAAAATTCAACCTCAGCTTTATGGTTGTTTTTTCGGCTGTGATCGCTTATTTGCTGGCGCCGAAAGTGGTTGCCTTCGACTGGAAAGCCATCGTGATTTTTTTTATTGGCGGGATGTTGGTTACAGGCAGCGCAAACGCAATCAATCAAATTACCGAAAAGGACACGGACGCAGTGATGAAAAGAACGGCCAACAGACCGGTTGCTGCCGGAAGAATGAGTGAAACCGAGGGATGGGTATTTTCTGTGATCGCAGGGGTGGCAGGCGTCCTGATATTGTGGCAATTTAATTTCTTGACAGCCGGACTGGCTTCGCTGAGTTTGTTTTTATACGCATTTATTTATACGCCATTAAAAAAAATAAGTTCGGTTGCCGTTTTGGTTGGTGCAATTCCGGGAGCGCTGCCTTGTCTCATTGGCTGGGCCGCAGGCAATGATTCACTGAGTGTTGGCGGATGGATCTTATTTGCCATTCAATTCCTGTGGCAGTTTCCGCATTTCTGGGCGATTGCCTGGATCGCGCACAAAGATTACAGCAAGGCCGGATTTAAATTAATGCCTTCAAAGGAAGGTCAGACCAAATATTCGGCGATCCAGTCCATCATCTATTCGTTGCTGCTGCTGCCTGCTGGCGTGCTGCCCTATTTCTTTGGAATGAGCGGGGTATTAAGCCTGGTCATTGTAACCCTAGCGAATTTATTCATGATAACACAATGTGTGAGATTATATAAAGAAATGACGGTGCAGGCTGCGCGCAGGGTGATGTTCAGCAGCTATATTTATTTACCGATTGTGTTGCTGGCATTGCTGGCAGACAAAGTGAATGTTTAATATTTAAAAGAAAAAGGTCACGGATTATGTTGAGTTTCAATTTTTACCTGTGAATCTGTGGCGACAACCCAATGATGCAACATTTTGAATTATCAAAAACTGTGAACGAGCAAAGAAAAAAAATACATCCGCACAAATTTGCAATGTGGATTGGTATTGGCAGCATTATTATGATGTTCGCCGGATTGACGAGCGCCTATATTGTAAAGCGCGATCAGCCGGGATGGACAACTTTTACCTTCCCGAGCAGCTTTTGGTATTCCAGCTTTGTGATCCTGGTGAGCAGCCTTACGATGCAGATGGCATTAAAATCTTTTATTGATCGACAAATGCAGAAATATAAACTGCTTGTGTCAATAACCGTTTTTTTAGGTATTTTATTTATCGTGCTGCAATGGATAAGCTTTCGGCAAATATGGAATAGCGGGGTAACACTCAAGGGTTCCGGCGCCGGGCAGTTTTTATATGTCATTGCCGGTTTGCATGCATTGCATGTTCTTGGCGGAATAATTGCCTTGCTCGTGACGTTTATAAAGGCATTTGCTGCAAAAAAACGCAATTATAGCAGCGTGTCTCTGGAAGTAGTAACGACTTACTGGCATTTTGTAGACGTGCTTTGGATTTATTTATTCATTTTCTTTTTGTGGATACATTAATTTTCGGTTTTGTTGAATAAATTTGCGAACATTTAAACTAACAACATGTCTCAGGCAATTCCTGCAGGAACAAAATGGTGGAGTGGCGGAAAAAGCCCTTACAACGTGGAGTATGGTAAATTGATGATGTGGTTTTTTTTGATGAGTGATGCATTTACTTTTGGCGCCTTCCTGATTTCGTATGGAACCATACGGTTTTCCAGCAACAGTTGGCCAAATCCAAATGAGGTT
>DATGFZ010000313.1:0-5312 GCA_035308805.1 Puia sp.
TATATGCAGCGCGGATTATCTGCAGGGGAAAGAGTGTTGCGCATTTTAGACGAGCCCCAACCCATACTGGAAAAGCCGAAAGCAATCACAAAAGAAAATTTTACTGAGTCGGTTGATTTCAGAAACGTGAGTTTTAAATATGATCAAACTTATGTGCTGGAAAACGTGAATCTTATCATTGAAAAAGGAAAAATGATCGCCCTGGTGGGACAAAGCGGTGCAGGCAAATCAACGATGACGGACCTGATCCCTCGGTTTTACGACGTAAGCGAAGGCGGAATATATATCGATGGAACGGACGTGAAAGACCTTACATTAAAAAGTCTGCGCAGTTTAATGAGCATGGTTTCCCAGGAAGCGATTTTATTTAATGATACGGTTTCCAACAACATTTCGTTTGGAATGGATAATGTTTCCCAGGAAGATATTGTTCGTGCAGCGACGATTGCCAATGCGCATGCATTTATTTTGGAGCTGGAGGATGGATACGATACCATCATTGGCGATCGTGGCGCCCGGCTAAGCGGAGGACAAAAACAGCGCATCACCATTGCGCGGGCAGTTTTAAAAAATCCACCCATTTTGATTTTAGATGAAGCGACTTCATCTCTCGATACCGAAAGCGAAAGAATTGTACAGGACGCAATAAATAACATGATGCAAAACCGGACCAGCATCGTGATTGCGCATCGGTTGAGTACAGTTCGTCACGCAGATGAAATCATTGTTTTGCAGAAAGGAAAAATCATTGAAAGAGGCACACACGAAAATCTTATTGTGCAAAATGGTTTTTACAAACGGCTTGTTGAGATGCAGGAGGTGAAATAGTGAAATTTCACCAAAGGGTCCCCAATGCGCATATGATATATCCAGCCATATAAACAGGAATTCCATCAATACGCAGGAAAACATCAGAAAGTTTTGCAACCCGGTATTGCTTTTATTATTGTCACAGACGAAGGTTTGATCAATGCTCAATAGCAACAATATGGATGGTCAACCTAAAAATAATTACATGACCGGATGATTTTAATTTTTAATAGTTTGTACATTCATTTCCCAAATACCAGCCAAACATGAGAAAAATTACAATAAGCGTTTCACTGATTTTTTTTATTGCTGCCTTAAGTTTTGCACAAAAAAAAGAACTTAGTTATGAGCAGAGTTTTAAGGCAGCATCGCCTGACATTGTAAAACCTCTTCCGGTTATTCGCGAATGGATCGATGATCAGCATTATGCGGAGTCCAAAAAAGATGCTGATGGAAAAACAAAATTATGGTCTGTTGATGTGCAGACCGGTAATGCTGTAATTTATAAAGATGATGTTGTTGAATCTTCACGAGTCTCCACGACGAACTCCCCGGATGAAAATAAGAATCTGACGGCGTCTCCTGATGGGAAATGGGCTGCTTATACGAGAAAAAATAATTTGTATGCAAAGGATCTCAGTTCAGGAAAAGAAATTCAATTGAGCAATGATGGTTCAGAAAATATTTACTCCGGTTATGCGGCATGGGTATATTATGAAGAAATTTTAGGCAGGGCAAGTCGATACAAAGCGTTTTGGTGGAGTCCCGACAGCAAGCACATTGCTTTTATTCATTTTGATGAAACACAGGTTCCGGTTTTCCCGATTTATAATGCAGAAGGTCACGAAGGGTTCTTGGAGCACCAGCATTATCCGAAAGCAGGAGATAAAAACCCAGAAGTAAAAATCGGAATTGTTGCGGTTGATAACCCCGCCATCGTCTGGGCCGATTTCAATGAAAAGGATGATCAGTATTTCGGTATGCCTTACTGGACTCCCGATGGTGCTGCGCTATGGGTTCAATGGATGCCACGATTGCAAAATCATCTGAAAATTTTTTCCGTTAGCATCAATAATGGGAGTAAAAAAGAAGTATACGATGAACAGCAAAAAACATGGATCACGCTTGAAGATGCACGGCTGACTTTTTTAAATGGCGGCAAACAATTTATTATTTCGAGCGATAAAACCGGATGGAAAAATTTGTATTTATACAACGCGGACGGAACTTTTGTCAATCAGATCACTCAGGGAAATTTCACAACCGATCTTGTCGAAGTTGATGAAAAAACGAAAACAGTTTACTTCAAAGCAAGAAAGGAAAATTCGGCCAGGGTTGATTTTTACAAAATCGGATTGAACGGGAAAGGACTGGCCAGATTAAGTTTTGGCGATTATTCTCACGATAACATCAGTCTTTCTCCGAATCAAAAATATTTTATTACCACGTATTCAAATATCACCACGCCCCCCAAAATGGCACTCCTGGATACAAAGGGAAAAATGATCAGGGAACTTGGCGACAGCAAAGGACCTGAGTTTGATCATTACGAATTGCCAAAAACAGAATTGGTCCGTGTAAAATCTGCCGATGGGTTATTTGACTTGCCCATGACCGTTACTTATCCGGTTCATTTCGACCCGAACAAAAAATATCCTGTGCTGATCAGCATTTATGGGGGTCCGAATGCAGGAACAGTTTTCGACCGCTGGAGCAACGGTTTTTTGCGAAGCGCGTGGTGGGCGAAAGAAGGTTTGATTCAGGTTGCGATGGATAACAGGAGCAGCGGGCATTTTGGAAAAGCGGGAGCTAATTATATTTATCGCCAGATGGGCAAATATGAAATTGAGGATTACATGGATTGTGCACGGTGGCTTCGCAAACAGTCTTATGTTGATACCACAAAAGTTTGTATCACAGGCGGCAGCTTCGGCGGCTATATTACGTGCATGGCACTGACCTATGGAGCGGAAGTTTTCACGCACGGCATGGCAAATTATTCTGTTACCGACTGGGGCCTGTATGACACCCATTACACGGAGCGATATATGGGCACACCACAGGATAATGCGGAGGGATACAAAATAACATCACCGCAGAGTTATGTAAAAAATTATAAGGGGCTTTTGCGAATCACCCATGGAACCATGGATGATAATGTGCACATGCAAAATACCATTCAGCTCGTTAACAAACTCGAAGATTTAGACAAGCACTTTGAATTCATGATTTACCCCGGTGAGCGTCATGGCTTTCGCGGGTTGAAGAGTGCACAGGCAACCAACGAAAGCTATCAGTTTATTTATGAGCATTTGCTGAATAAATCCATGCCGGAAATTTTCTGGAAATAGTTTTTGGATAACCGTCGGTGGTAATCCCATGAGGCATCCTTTAATCCGGGATTCCCAAACTTTGTTTTGCTGCAGTTCCCGGATTTTATTGTGAAATAAATTTGATAGAAATAAAATCGACTCCTTAAAACTTCCTGATCAGTACGACACCTGCAATTAACAACAACGCTCCAATAATTTTTCCAACCGATATCTGCTGCACGTGAACTCCGAGCCATCCGAAATGATCAAAAATGAGCGCAGTGATCGTCTGTCCTGCTATGACCAGGCTAAAAGCCAGGGCAACACCAAGACGGGGGACCAGCATGACAATGGCAGCAACATAAAACGTTCCGAGTAAACCGCCGATCCAGATCCACCAGGGTGACGTGTGGGCAAAAAGTTCACGAAAATGCAGTTGCCGCAAACTGATCAAATAGATCAGCAAGGCAACAGTCCCTACTGCAAAAGAAACAAATGCGGCAATAATCGGTCCGCCTACATTTTTTGATAAGCGAAAATTAATTGTCGCCTGGATGGGAAGTATAGCGCCGGAAACAAAGGCCATGATGATCAGCAGAAATCTTGGTTGCATAACAGTATTTTGGTTATCAGTAATTCAATTTGAGCGTAATTTCAGGTTTCAATATTATCTGTTCTTTTTTGCTTGCGCAAAAAAAGAAAAAAAACAAGTACGCGAGGATGAGGCATTTCGGGCATAAGCGGTTAAATCAAACCAATGCGGGGATGATGACCTGGCTTACAGGAGCGCTGTCGGGAGACGCAAATTTCAACCCTCAGACCAGGCACCTGAAACCTGCAGATCCTGTATAAAATGAAAAAGGACTGTGAAATCACAATCCTTTATGAAGGGAATCGCTTCAGAAAAATTATTTATTCATCATTTGCTTAGCCTCAATACTTAAGGTAGCATGGGGTACGGCTCTCAGTCTTGCTTTATCAATGAGCTTTCCCGTTACGCGGCAAATTCCATAGGTTTTATTTTCAATACGCATCATCGCTTTTTCAAGATGATCAATAAAGGTGATCTGGCGACTTGCCATCTGGCTTAATTGTTCTCTTTCCATACTCATGCTTCCATCTTCCATTGTCATATAACGCGCATCGTCATTGTCACCTCCCATTTCATCCTTACGGGTAATCAATCCCTGCAAGTAGTTGAGTTCTTTTTTTGCTACATCTAATTTTTTTGTAATTAGTTCTCTGAATTCGGCAAGCTCTGCGTCATTATATCTCATGGTCGGACCTTGATTTTCATGTAATGGGGTATCTAAGACAGATTTTGTGAATGTTGGTTCATATTTACGAACCGTCTTTGTTTTAATTTCAGGAATTACCACTTTCACTGATTTTTTCGGCTCAACTGCCTTTGCAACAGGCTTAATGATCCTGATCGGTTCAGGTTTGGGTGCCGGAAATTTAACATGCGGCTTTTTTATCTCAGGCTTGGCTGCAATATGTTTTGCGGCTTCGACCTTCTTTACGGGATGGTTATTCTTTTTTTCAACATGTTTTGGTTTGGAAACAGTAGCTTTTTTTACCGGAGCGCTTTTTTTAGCCACAACAGGTTTCTTAATAGCGGCTTTCTTGGGCGCAGGTTTTTTTTCTACTTTTTTAGCAGCATGACGAATAGGCTTGGCAGCGACTTTTTTTGCCGGTGCAGCCTTCTTGGAATTAGCAGGCTTTTTAGCAGGTTTTGCTGCTTTCTTCTTGATTGCCATAACGTTAATTGTTTTTTGTAACAAACACTTTTAAGGGAACATCATTAACTTCAATTTCAGTGCCATCGGCTATTTCGGGTACCAATTCGATTGCATCTGCCAAAATTTCGGCGCAAATATAGCTATTAAATTGAGTTATGGACTCTTTTAATGCCGAAGCGTCTTCAATTTTTACAAAAATTCTATCGGTAAGTTCATAGCCGTTGTCTTTTCTTATCTTCTGAATGCGGTTTACGAGTTCCCGGGCATTGCCTTCATTGGCAAGTTCCGGGGTAACAGTTATATCAAGAGCAACGGTAAGCAGGTTTTTGTTGGCTACTATCCAGCCAGGAATATCTTCGCTGATGATCTCAACATCAGTAATTTGTAATATTAGGGGTTCGTTCTCAATTTGCAAAGAATAAGAACCTTCTTTTTCTAATTTCGAAAT
>DATGFZ010000314.1:0-6891 GCA_035308805.1 Puia sp.
TTGCTTCTTCCATATTGCCGGATTTTAATTCACCTTGTAATTCGTCAACCAATTCTTTATTTACTTCACTAAAATTATTCACGAAATTCAGCGGGTTTTGAATCTCATGGGCAATGCCTGCAGTGAGTTCACCGAGGGATGCCATCTTTTCAGATTGTATGAGTTGGGCCTGCGTGGATTTTAATTCGGTTAAGGTTAGTTCCACATTTTTTTTCTGTATTTCTATTTCTTCTTTTTGTTTTTGTAATAAATCATTTGCTTTTTTCCGGTGGAGATTGCTCCGGTAAAGCAGCAATGCAATCAACATACAAACCACAATGCCTGCCAGCAAAGCGTACATCCTGACTTTATTTTCAAATTGAATTCTTTCTTTCTCTGTCTCCCGCAACCTGATCTGTTCATTAAAATTTGAATTTTGATACTGGTTGGTTTTATCTTTTTCAAACTGATTAAGACTATCGCCCAATGATTTGGCAAGCTGTAAATAATAAAAGGCGCTGTCTTTATTGTTCAGTAATTTGTACGCGGTATAAATCGAATTATAAGATCTGCTAACACCAAAAGGAAGAGCAAAGGTCTGTGATGTCACTAAAGCTTTTCTCGAATAAAAAAGGCATGAATCTGTTTGCCCGATCGTTTTTTTTAATTTAGCCATGGAGAGGAATGCATCAATCTGATCCTTCAGATTATATTGCCCAATGCTCGCCATGATGGCATCATGGTAATATTTCCCTGCGCTGTCATAGTTTTTTTTGATAAAATAAATATCGCCCATGGTATTTAAAATAGCCCCGAGATAAATTTTGTAGTTGGATTTGATGGCATAGTTAAATGATTTATTTTCTATACCAAGCGCAGAATCCAGTTTATTCATGCCTATATACTGATTACCCAGGGACATATAATCCAAAGACAATTCTTCTTCGTCACTTGTAGCTTCCGCAATGTTTATCGCAGTTAAATATTCTGCAATGGCTTTGGGGTTATCCCCGGCATTCTCATATAAGAATGCGAATATCTGATGAAGGGATGCGGCAATAAACAATCGTGCACGATGTGCATCACCATCTCCTGAAAATGTTGCTGTCCGCCAGTTATTTTTTTCAGATTCTTTGTCGTCGGTGATGGCTAACCCATCGGTTATTGCATTAAATGATTTTGGATAATTGCCTAATCCAAAAGTGATATAAGCTATCTGAAAATAAGCATCTGCTTCCCAAAGTTTCTGATTTAATTGTTGAGCGTATTGCAGTTGCCGTTCTGCAAAATAAAGAGAGGTGTCTTTATTTAATTCTGTATAGTATCCTGACAGGTAATAATATGCCGACATTTTAAGGGTATCATTTGCAGTATGCAACAATGCCACACGTACACTATCGGCCTCTTTTTGGGATGGTATATAGTAAACACCGTTCTGTGATTTTGAATAAAACGGTAATAGTAAAAGCAGCAAAAAAAGAAAAAAAATTATTCTTTTTAATTGCATCAGTTTATTTACCATAAACAGTTTCGTATTGCAAGACAATATACATAAATGTTAAACGAGATCGCCTTACATAAAACTATGTTTTTCTGATAGGTTTCCATATCACCAAGCAACGTTTATTTCCTCTGCCATGTCAACTAAATAAACATTCACGTGAGACGCTTCCTTTTCCTTTCGGCGATCAGTTCATGCATGTTGTTCAGCCATTGCAGGAAATCGCAGCAGGAACCGGGAAACCTGGGGACAATCGTGGGATGGAATTATGGAGCCTGCGCAACCTGTGGTGGTTTTTATTTTAATCCTTCCAATGATACGGCAAAAAATAACGCAACCCTCTATGCATTAACGTACACTGACTCCTTAGCCACCACCATCGATAGCCTTAGCCATGCATACGCCGTGAACCTGAAACCTGTATTTGTGTACATCACCTGGAAATCCGTCCGCCTGACTGACCCCGATGCGCCGTCAAACTGGGTTAACGTTACCTATATCAAAAAAAGATGAGTCCATTCTTTTGGAAGGATTAACGTGTATGAATAACCAATATCGGGAAATGGGTGAAGGCTGAAATAACTGTCAGCACCGGATACTGGGCGATCTGGAATTGGAATCATTATTGGGAAGTGATAAAAACCTGCGTGTTGTTCTTATGACTGCCAAAAAAGATCCAAAAAAAGCTATAAATTAAAAAATAGGAATGGTACTCAAGCTTGCTAATTCCAATTGAATGGATTTCCTGTTATAGAAGTGGATCGTTCGGATCAGGTATTTAGGTGTTGCCTTTCCCCCGCGCTCAGCAAGCAGCATGGGCACCAATGAGGTATCCTGCATCAATAGAGATTTTATCTTTTTAATTTCCTTATAGTGTCTATAATCCAAAGCCGCATAACCATAAACGCGCAGGCAGGCACTCGAATCTTTAGCTAATTCAAGGCTTTCATTCAGGTTTAATGTTTGAAGCAGATATAAAAATCTCAGATATTGAACAGATATGTTCCCATGCACACCAACAGCGTAAGTAGTAACACGCCCGTCTTCCCTCATCCTGCTTTTAATATATTCTATTGAATCAGTCCGTGATCTTAAAACCATTTCTTGTTGAGATAGGCAGGCGACCGAGACCAATAAAAAGCCGGCTGTCACAAGTGATTTTATCATAGGACAAAAATATTAAAGTTTTAGTCTCGTGCTTTGTAGATAATTTTATAGAGTCAACATTAATAAGTTCACCCTTGCCGCAACTGGCATAACAGTTGCCATTTTAAATCATTCACAGGCATCAGTTTTCTTTCTGAACGTGTTCAACCACTATGCGATGCCCTAAAAGACAGAATCAGCATAATGAGAAAGCCGTTTTTATTTTTACTCCTGTCATTTTTTTTGATCAATTGCAAAAAATCGATGTCCCCATCTTTGCCGCCGGTTACTGAAACAGGGGCCAATACATTTGGTTGTAAAATAAATGGAAAAGTCTGGGTTCCTTACTATCCCTGCACAGATATAAATACCGGGGGAACTCAAATAAGATATAATATTGCCCCATTAAATTCAAATAGCATCCTGCCGATAAAATTTTCCCTGATAGCCGGCAATGTTAATCAATACAAATACGGCCCTTCTTTCTTTAATTTTATCCAAGGCACTTCAGGAGGGATAACCGGTCCTGGTGATATTAAAGATTCGCTATTGATATCATTTAATGCAACGACAGACCCAAGCGGACAGGGGCTTGAATATGACCAGAGCGGTTCATCCAGCAATTCATTTCAGATCACCAAGATCGATACCGTTAACGGTATTGTTTCGGGTGTTTTTCAATTTACCATGTATGCGTATACCACGCCAAACGCTATTGCAGATTCAATTTCCGTGACAGAGGGAAGATTTGATGTCCGCATAGCAAATTACAGTTACTGTTCGCATTAAGTGGTGGTGGATAAACTAAAAAATGCAAAACATTTGTACCTGCATTTTACCAACCCTGGTTTATGGTTGTCTTACTCAATCTGACTTACCTAGGGTTATGAGTATATGATTCATCGCATCTCTTTTCTTAATTCCTTTAGGGGTGTTATCTTAACGGATGCGGCGGCGCCAAAAAATTAGCAGAGGTCACTGAGCTAAACAAGACAGTTGAATGATTATTCAAAAAGAAAAAAATGAAAATAGCTAATAATTTCTTCTTGTCGAATACCCATCTATATAATCACAAATAGCATCAATTTCATTTTTAGTTAAGTTGGGATAAAGGGGCATGGGGGCACGTCCATACTTTTTATAAACCTTTTGCGCTGTTTTATTGCCTAATGCAAGGAGTTTTGCGCTGTTCTGTGTAAACTGATAAACATATTGTTTCCCTCTTTCCTGTCTGATATGCTCTAATGGAATGGAGTACGAAACCTTTTTTAAAAGCAAATGGCATTGACTACAATCAGCTTCATATAATTTTTTGCCAATTCCAAGCGCAAGATTATTTGAATTGCTTTGAGCGATTGTTAGTTGAAAAAAGGAATTTATGATTATTGTGAAAAAAAATATTTTATTCATATTGTCTAGTACAAAAATATAAATAAAAAGAAAATACAACTTGTGTCTTGACTTCATATACACCGTTGCGCCGAAGGATTTGTTTTTAGATGGAATTATTTAAATTAGCAAATGGTTTAAAAAAAGAGAACTAAGAAGATCAGTCTAACTCATATATAGTCCCCTCGCAGAACGCAGAGGGTAAGGAGAGCCTGATGCATCGCCAGGTGGCAGTGAAGAACGAAGCCCGAAAAAAAGAATGAGCGTGATTATTTTTTTGTTCGCGGCATCAATCCCGGTGCAACATGCGGGCATTTATTGTGTCAGTTAACCCATACTCATCCATGCCGGGCAAGAGACGATTTTTGCATCTTGATCAAGAACGGAGCTCTTTGAATGCTCCGGAATTTGTGGGATTTAATGAAACTGGAATGGACGAGTCGTACTGACCGTTATCGCACAGTCCACTGTAACAAAAACGAACGGTTGAATGGCACGGAGGATTCTATTCAGTTGATTGCCATTTGCCAGGATCCGGGCATTTTCTTTGGTGTAATGCTGACCGACACCGAATTCACTCATAAACTTACAAGTGATGTTCAAGAACTATTTTAAGGTAGCGTTCCGCACGCTCTTCCGTCAAAAAGCTTTTTCTGCCATTAATATCACGGGTCTTGCGATTGGCATGGCAAGCGCCATGATCATTTTACTATGGATTCAAAATGAAGTGAGCTTTGACCGGTTCCACGAAAAAAAAGACCGGATTTACCAAGCATGGAACAGGGTCGCATTCAATAGTAAGGTAATGACATGGGACGCCACCCCAAAAATCCTCGCTGCCTCGGCGGAAAAGGATCTGCCGGAAGTAGAACTCGCCACGCGTGTCAACTGGCCGAACAGGTGGGTGTTTGCGATCGGGGACAGGAAGTTTTTTGCACAGGGAAACCAGGTGGACACCAATTTTTTAAAGATTTTCAGTTTCCCCTTGATCGAAGGCAACCCCACAACCGCACTCAGAGACAACAACTCCATTGTGCTCACTGAAAAATTAGCTGTCAAGATATTTGGAAACCAGGAGGCAGTTGGAAAAACAATCCGGATCGTTAACCAGGGTAATTTCACGGTGACGGCTGTCCTGAAAGACCTGCCGAACAATACCGTTTTTGATTTTGAATACCTGATGCCCTGGCGAAAAGGTGAAAAAGACGATGCTGACTGGGGTCAGAACAATACACACACCTATGTGCTGCTGAAGTCCGTTGCCAGCATTGCTTCGGCACAGTCAAAAATAAAAGTGATCAAGCAACGGTACGATGAGGACGCTAAAAAGAATGACTGGCAGGTATTCCTTTACCCGATTAGCCGCTGGCGGCTATATTCAGAATTCCGGGACGGCTATGAAACAGGAGGAGGCCGCATCACCCTGGTCAGGCTGTTCGGAACCATCGCCGCCTTTATCCTGCTCATTGCCTGCATCAATTTCATGAACCTGAGTACTGCCAAAAGCGAGAGACGTGCCAAGGAAGTGGGTATTCGTAAAGTGGTCGGCGCCCAAAAAAGCTCCCTCATTCTCCAATTCATCGGCGAATCCATTCTGCTCGCTTTCATCTCAGGCATCACTGCGGTGGCTATGATAAACTTTTTACTACCCGCCTTCAACCGCCTGACCGACAAGAACCTGGTCATGCCTTATGACAGCCCGTCTTTCTGGATTTTTGTTTGCGGTTTCATACTCTTCACGGGGATGGTGGCGGGAACCTATCCTGCTTTCTTTCTCTCTTCCTTTAAACCGGTTAAGGTGTTAAAGGGAACTTTCAAAAAAGCAAATGCCCTGTTTACTCCAAGAAAGGTCCTCGTGGTATTTCAATTTGCGATTGCCATCATCCTCATCATTTGCACGGTTATCGTAAAAGAGCAAATCGACTATGCCAAGGATAGGGAAATGGGTTATGATAAAAATAACCTGATATACAGCTATCTCTCTGAAGAGATCACTAAAAATTATTCGTCCTTGAAAAATGACCTCCTTCAATCGGGCGTGGCGACCTCCCTCACCAGGACAAGCGCTCCCCTCACCCAGGACTGGAACGGCGAGTGGGGCCAAAAATGGGAGGGCAAGGATCCCAATGATAAGACCGACTTCAGCATTTTTGCAGAAGATGGCGATCTGGGCAGGACTGCGGGTTTAACCTTTGTATCGGGTCGTGATATTGACCTGGAAAAATATCCCGCGGATTCACTGGGAATGATTTTGAATGAGTCGGCTTTAAAAGTGATGAAGTTTAAAAACCCCATCGGGCAAATCATTGAAGCGAGTGGCCAGCACTGGCATGTCATAGGGGTGATCAAGGACTTTATCCTCTCCTCCCCTTATTCGCCGGTAAAGCCCATGCTTATCCTTGGCCCCAAAGGCGGATTCACTGTTGTGCACATAAAACTGAGCGATAAGAATACCACCGCGCAAAACTTAAAAGCTGTCGAAGCGATTTTCAAAAAGTATAGCCCCGAATACCTGTTTGTAAATAATTTCGTGGACCAGGAATACGCAGCCAAATTTGCTGACGAAGTGAGGACGGGAACACTGGCTGCCCTGTTTGCCGGGCTGACTATTTTTATTTCCTGCCTGGGCCTCTTCGGGCTATCCACTTATATGGCAGAGTCAAGGATCAGGGAGATTGGCGTGCGCAAGGTGCTCGGGAGCACGGTCATCAAAATATGTGCACTGCTGTCAGGGGACTTCGTTAAACTGGTCATTATCTCAACCTTTATCGCCTCTCCCATAGCCTGGATCGCCATGCAAAAATGGCTGGAAAACTATCCCTATAGGATCAGCATGAGCTGGATGGTGTTTCTGGGCTCGGGGTTGCTGGCGATCA
>DATGFZ010000315.1:0-4142 GCA_035308805.1 Puia sp.
TGAAAATAGACAACGCCATGGTTGCCGCCTACACGGAAATAAAAGGAAGGCTGGGAGCGAATGATAAAATCATCAGTAAAGTACTGCGGTTTTTCGGAGGGAAGAAAAAATAGAAACAAGTTCATTTATTTATCCGGCATCTCCCTTTTCAGAAAAATGAAACCATTTTTTCTGTACAATTCCTTCAGCGCGGTGTATTTTTTATAGGACTCGATGCGGTCAACCTTTGAAACAAAATATGCCGGCTTGTCTATATTGCCGGTAAGCAGCCATTCTTCGTTGTAAGAATTTGGGTTGGTTGGTTTTTCTTTCTGTGTATAAAATAATTGGGCATAACTGTAATAACCAAGTGTGTTTACATAACAATCTTCACCCTGCCGCCGGATAAAAAAATCAATGGCCGCGCCCTGTGAATATTGTTCAACTTTCGGCACAATGATAACCGTCGCTAAGAAAATGACGATCGCTGTTCCGCCGAACAATATCCACGCTGCCTGCTGAAAATCGTGTTTTTTTAATCTAATTATTCCGGCAACGGTCGCGACCACCAATATCAATCCAACGATCCCTTCCCATCCGCTCCAGTGGACGTCTGCGCGCATGTTGGCCTGGGCAAATGCATCATCAACATAAGGAATCAGTTTGGTAATATTCATGGCCAGCAATGGAACGGCCAGCAATAATATGGCAATGATGCCGCCGAGAATACCAATAAATACTGCAACATATTTTTTGTAGGCCATTTCTTTCAACTCCCATTTGTATACCGTATAAGCAGCGAGAAATGTCAGCGGAAACCACGCCAGGGCCGAATAATGAATGATCCGCGATTGCACAATGGTAAATAATACCGTAACCACCCAAAATAGGATGAGCATCCACTTTTTAAAATCTTTATCAAAACGACTGCTGTAATTATTTTTAAAAAAAGATGGAATGGCAATTAAAGAAGCCGGGAAACATCCGATCAGCAAGACCACGTAATGATATCCCCAAAAACCTTTTTGGCCTGCATCATGCGTGGAGAACAGACGATACTGGTATTTCAAAAACTCTTCAATAAACCAGGGTCCGTTTTTTAATGTCTCGTATCCATACCACGTGCAGGTAACGGCAGTGGCGATCACCAAAAATAAAATGGCATGCCACCAGTTGAAAAAAAAACGAAACCGGTTGTAAATGAAATAAACGCCAAGCGATAATAAAAAGACCATTAAGGCAACCTGTCCTTTGGTTAAGATCGCAAGCCCCATAAAAATGGCCGACCCCGTCACATAATACATTGGCCTTTTTTGCAATCCTGCTTTATCAAATCCATTCCTTTTCCAGTGATATAAAATGAAATAATACAAAGAAAGAAAAGTGAATAAATTAAACCAGGGATCAATAATTCCCGATTTAAAATACATGTTCGGGAAAAGCGAGCCCCCGTAAGCCAGCGCCCACAATACGCCGAATTTTTTGTCGTAAATTTTTGTCCCGCATAAAAAAACAACGATCAATGTGGCAATCCCGCATACTGCATTTGGCAGGCGCGATGCAAATTCCCCAACACCGAATACCTTCATTGCTGTACTTTGCAGCCAGAAAAACATCGGCGGCTTTTCCCAAAACGGTTTGAAATTGATGTAGACACGACTGTAATCATGCAACTTGAGCATTTCGCGCGAGCATTCGGCAAAATTAATTTCATCCCAATCAAACAAATGAACCTTTCCAAGAAAAGGAATAAAAAAAATGGCTGCAAGCGCAGCAATGATCACGATGATATTTTTTTTACTTAACCCCATCTGGCGCCTGATTTTCGAAGTATGATTTACGATTTACACAAGTCATTACATCCTGTTAAATTATTTATTACCCGGCACACGTTAATCCCTGATCCTGCCCCTCACCCGTTTTTTCCTTTCACCTCTTGGTACATTTTCCTTTTCAACAATCCCCATTTGCACAAACGATGCACAATGGAAACACGCAAAACACCCAATCCATAGGTAATGCTTCTGCTGAGATTAATGCTCGATGCCTCCTCAAAATAATGCGTTGGACAGGTTATCTCCGCAATTTCGTAACCGAGATAAATGATTTGCGAAAGCATTTCATTATCAAAGACAAAATCCTCTGAATTGACCTCGTAATTGATCCGCTGCAAAACCTCTCGGGAAAATGCGCGATAACCGGTGTGATATTCCGCTACCTTTTGCCGCAGCATCACATTCTCAAAAAAAGTCAGTGCCCGGTTTGAAATATATTTGTATAACGGCATGCCGCCCTGCAAAGCTCCCTTGCCAAGCGTTCGCGAGCCGAGCACAACCTGGTAAACGTTGTTGGCGATCAAATAGGCCATTGACGGGATCAGCTTCGGCGTGTATTGATAATCCGGGTGGAGCATAATAATAATATCCCCCCCCATTTCCAGTGCTTTGTTGTAACAGGTTTTTTGATTGCCGCCATAACCCCGGTTTTCGTCGTGTTTGATTATATGCGAAATGCCAAGCGCATGGGCTACTTCCACGGTTTTGTCATTGCTGTTGTCATCAACCAGGATCACTTCGTCAACAATATCAAAAGGTATTTCCATATAGGTCTGCGCTAACGTCAGCGCGGCGTTGTAGGCAGGCAAAACAATCACTAATTTTTTCTTGTTGATCATTTAACTCGAATTACACAAATTAAAGCGAATTTCCGCAAATCAATATTCATTTATGCTTCCCTGTTAGGTGCCGGCTTCATTATTCCAGGTTCTTTTATTGAAAGCCGCTTAGCGAATCCACCCGCGCGTCGTTGTGTTGAAATCCGTTCAGCGGTTATCCTTCCCAAATCCAGTGGTCTGCCTGTTTGCCACCCGCCACTTCCTGCTGGCTGACCATATGATCAGGGCCGAAACAAATCCATCCACACTTCCCCAGAAAACATCCTGCAAAAAATGCTGACCAAGATAAATTCTTGAATAACCAACAAGCGCAGCCGCGGCCAAATACCAGTAACTTCTGTTCTTATTTTTATCGAACAAAGATAACAGTGTTGCCAATGCAAATGCAGAAGCCGAATGTCCGGAAGGAAAGCTCGCGTGCCCTGTCAGCGTTACATGCTCAATAAAATGGCTGTAATGCGCATTCGCCAAAAAAACGCTCGGGCGTGCCATGGGAAAAAAGTACTTGAGCAATTGCACCACTCCCCCTGACAACAAGAAGGCAATGACAATGTCAATGCCGGTAAGGAATCGCCGGTAAAAAAATAAAATAACGGCGATGCCTATACTAAATAGGCCATCACCGACATTGGTATAAACGATAAAAAAATAATCCAGTGCTTTTGAATGATATCCATTAAACATCATGAAAGAATCCGCTTTTGAATAAACCACCAGCAAGATGACCATCGCGATCATCAGTAAAAAGAATCCGAAAAAAAACTGCCTGTTATCGGAAACAACATTTTCTTTCATAAAAGCATCCGGTTAAATAAGCTGCAAAGAAAGCATAACCAGTTAATAAATAATTCATGCAGAGCATACAATTTCTTAACGTGGGGATAAAGTTCGGGTAATATCTGTTATAGAGCTTTGACAAACCATTCTACATGGAAAAACGTTCCCTCGATGTGGCTGTGATCTCCGATGTTCATCTTGGAACTTACGGCTGTCACGCAAAGGAGCTGGTAAATTATCTCCAAAGTATTTCTCCGAACATACTTATTCTTAACGGCGACATCATCGACGGATGGCAATTCAACAAACATTTTTTTCCTTCTTCACATATCCTGGTGTTGAAAGAAATTATGCAGATGATGACCAACGGAACGCGCGTTTTTTACATCACGGGCAATCACGATGAAATGCTGCGCCGTTACTGCGATCTGCAAATTGGCAATTTTACGCTCACCGACAAACTGGTTCTTGACATCGATAACAGGATGACTTGGATATTTCATGGGGATGTCTTTGATAACACGACAAAGGGCGGTGCAAAAATAATTGCCAAACTCGGCAGTAAAGGATACATGTTGCTGATCATGTTTAACCGTTTCATCAATTTCATATCAAAATGTGTCGGCGGCGAAAAAATTTCCATCTCGAAAAAAGTAATGAGTGGCGTAAACAAAGCCGTGAGTAAAATAAACGATTTTGAAACCATAGCCGC
>DATGFZ010000316.1:0-6748 GCA_035308805.1 Puia sp.
CATCAGCTTTTAAATAATGTAAATATAGTACCAAGTTTTTCTTTCAGATCCTTTCTGTTCACGATGAAGTCGAGAAAACCATGTTCCAATAAAAATTCGCTGCGTTGAAATCCTTCAGGCAAATCTTTCTTGATTGTCTCTTTAATGACTCGGGGACCTGCAAAACCAATAAGCGCACCGGGTTCAGCGATATTTAAATCGCCGAGCATTCCGAAAGATGCCGAAATACCGCCAAACGAGGGATCGGTCAACAAGGATATATATGGGATTTTTGCATCAGTGAGTTGAGATAATTTCCCCGAGACTTTTGCTAGTTGCATCAATGAAAATGCACTTTCCATCATTCTTGCACCGCCGGATTTGCAGATAATGAGGAGGGGTGCGCGATGTGCCAAACAATAATCCACTGCCCTGGAAATCCGCTCACCCATAACACTTCCCAAAGAACCGCCGATGAATTCAAAATCCATACAGCCGATAACAACGTGGTGTTCTTTGAGGTCTCCGGTTGCAATTCGAATAGAATCAGTGATATCGGTCTTGCTCCATGTTTCTTCTAGTCTGGTTTGGTAAGATTTTAAATCTGTGAAATGCAAAAAATCCTTCGAGCGGATGTTTTCAAACATCACCTCATGCTGGTTATTATTAAAAAGGATCTCGAAATATTCATCGCTGCCAATCCGGTGATGGTGATTGCATTTGGGACAAACAAATAAATTATCACGCAATTCAGTAACTGTGCAGATATAATTGCAATTAGGGCATTTTGTCCAAAGACCTTCAGGCGTTTCCTTCTTTTCAGCAGTGCTCGTCAGGATACCCTTTTTAATACGCTTGAACCACCTGGTCTTACTTTCCTCACTTTTGCCGTCATCACCAGCCAGATTCGCTTCAAAATCGTCGTCTAATTTCATCATTCAAATTTGATTTTAAATAAACCCTCACTGTCAAATCAGTTCAAAAACATGTGGGTTGTCATCAAATAAAAAATAGCAAACGCATCTCGGCATTTTTTCGCAGGGCAGGCTTATTTAAACGGCTAAGGTAATAAACAACTTGGATTTGGATTAAAAATTTAACAGACACAAGGGGCAGGCAGAATTTATTATGATGATTAACGTTCGTGTAGTAATTTTGCGCGCATCTTGTTTTATTCTCTCAACAATCATAGCAACGTATGAAATGGTCTGAATTCTTTACTTCCTCGGTTGGAAAAAAGTTTGTGATGGGTTTGACAGGGTTATTTCTCATTTCTTTTTTAGTTGTTCATGTTGGCGTCAATGCGTGCATTTGGGCAAACGATGGAGGCGAAATGTTTAACAAGGCTGCCCACTTCATGGGTTCGGCCATTGTCATAAGAATTCTGGAAGTAGGATTGTTTGTTGGTATTATCATCCACATTATCCAGGGATTGGTTTTAGAATTTCAAAACAGGAAAAAAAGGGGCATTGCATATAATATACATCTTGGCAACAAAGGCAGCAAATGGTATTCGCGGTCCATGGGTTTGCTCGGCACATTGATCTTACTTTTCTTAATCATGCATTTATATCATTTCTGGGTGCCGAGTCGTTTTGGAGGGATGGCGAATATTCAGGAATTGCAACCCGTCTCCTATGACAATGAAAAAGAGATACATAATTTATATGCTGAAATATTATCCGTATTCCAGAATAATTTGGCGGTGGTCATATTGTATGTCGCCGGGTGTTTTTCCCTCTCCTGGCATTTGGTGCATGGATTCCAGAGTGCGTTTCGCTCAATCGGATTATATAATAATCGTTATCTCAAAATGGCCAACTCAGTTGGAATTGTATTTTCTGTCGTCGTCCCGCTCGCGTTTGCTTTGATGCCGTTGTCAGTGTATTTGGGATGGATTTCGTGAAAGGTAATTGGCGATTGGTGCAAGTTTCTATTGTGGAACAGGGGAGACATAACTAATATTGAGCATGATCGCGTTCTACAATTATTTGGTTACAATTTCATGGAACAGTTTCGCACAACAAAACTTGACAACAAGGAGTACTGCATTGATTTGTTTCGTTGGTATCTTTGTTCCCTGTTTGAAATATAAAAAACATTAATTCATGTTGAATCCCAAAACTCCGGACGGTCCGTTAGATCAGAAATGGTATAACTATAAAGGACATGTGAAATTGGTTAACCCTGCCAACAAGCGCAATCTCGAGATAATTATTGTGGGCACGGGGCTGGCAGGCGCTTCTGCAGCTGCTGCTCTTGGCGAACTGGGATATAAGGTGAAATCATTTTGCTTTCAGGATTCTCCCCGTCGCGCGCACAGCATAGCTGCACAAGGAGGAATTAATGCTGCAAAAAACTACCAGAATGATGGCGACAGTGTTTTCCGTTTATTTTATGATACCATAAAGGGCGGCGATTACCGCTCCCGCGAAAGCAATGTTCACCGCCTTGCTGAAGTAAGTGCAAATATTATTGACCAATGCGTCGCCCAGGGGGTTCCTTTCGCCCGTGAATATGGCGGATTATTAAGCAATCGATCATTCGGCGGAACGCAGGTGCAGCGTACGTTCTATGCGGCGGGGCAAACAGGCCAGCAACTGTTAATTGGTGCATACCAGGCATTGGAGAGGCAAGTTGCTTTGGGAAATGTGAAAATGTACACCCGACACGAGATGCTTGATGTGGTGGTGGTTGATGGAAAGGCCCGTGGCATCATCACGCGCAATTTGATTACGGGTGAATTGGACAGACATTTCGGTCATTCTGTGTTAATTTGCAGCGGTGGTTATGGAAACGTCTTTTACCTTTCGACAAACGCAATGGGGAGTAATGCCACTGCAATATGGAAAGCGCATAAAAAAGGCGCATATTTTGCCAATCCCTGCTTCACGCAAATTCATCCGACTTGTATTCCGGTAACGGGCGATCACCAGTCCAAGCTAACGTTGATGAGTGAGTCATTGCGTAACGACGGAAGAATCTGGGTTCCGAAAACAAAGGCTGATACAAGAAAAGCAAATGATATTCCGGAAGAAGAGAGGGATTATTACCTGGAACGAAGATACCCGGCATTTGGGAATCTTGTTCCGCGTGATGTCGCCTCACGCGCCGCAAAAGAAAGATGTGATGCAGGATTTGGGGTTGGTTCATCAAAACAAGCTGTTTATCTTGATTATGCTACGGCAATTCTTCGTTACGGTGAAGTGGAATGCAGTAAACGCGGAATCGATAATCCTGCTTCTGAACAAATCATTGCCAATGGAAAAGAAGTGGTGAAAGAAAAATATGGCAACCTCTTTGACATGTATCAAAAAATCACCGGCGAAAATCCCTATGAAGTCCCTATGAGAATTTATCCGGCAGTCCATTATACTATGGGCGGACTTTGGGTAGATTATGAATTGATGACTACGGTTCCCGGATTATACGCATTGGGCGAAGCGAATTTCAGCGATCATGGAGCAAATCGTCTTGGCGCCTCTGCGTTGATGCAGGGATTGGCTGATGGCTATTTTGTTATTCCTTATACCATAGGAAGTTATCTAGCTGATGAAATCCGTACCAAACCAATTCCGCTTTCCCATCCGGCATTTGAAGAAGCGGAAAAAAATGTTGCTGACAGGATTAATCAACTTAAAAATATAAATGGCAATCAAACTGTCGAAAGTTTTCACAAGCGACTCGGGACAATTATGTGGGACAAATGCGGCATGGCACGTAATGAGCAGGGATTAACTGAAGCGATGGAAGAGATAAGACAGTTAAAGAAAGAATTCTGGAGTGACGTAAAGATTCCGGGAGAAATCAATGAGATGAATCCTGAATTGGATAAAGCAAATCGTGTCGCGGACTTTATAGAGCTTGGAGAATTAACCTGTCTTGATGCGCTGATGCGTAGGGAGAGTTGCGGCGGACATTTCCGTGAAGAAATGCAGACGGAAGAAGGCGAAGCAAAACGAGACGATGAACATTTCAGTTATGTTGCGGCATGGCAATTCAAAGGCGATGGGTTTTGGGAAATGCACAAAGAAGACCTGGTTTTTGAAGTTGCGCATCCGAGTCAAAGGAGTTACAAATAAAGATCTTGTTGTTTATGTGATAAATTGCTGGCAAGGCACATCCCGTCAAAAGATGTCCGCAGGTTTGCTGTATGGAGCCGTATAAAATGGCTTTCCGCCTGGGCGATTGTGCTTTGAGAAATGCGATGGCAACGGGTCTTTTTTGGAAGAAATCAATCATCCTTTGTTTGTACATGCAATTGATTAAAAATAGTAAAAATTGCAAAAGGTATTGGCAATCATGTTAACAATAAAATAATGATTTTTACAGGTGCAAAATTGGCTAAAAAATAATTAAACAATACAACCATTTAACGATGGATCATTATAGTATGAATCTTACTCTCAAAGTCTGGAGACAAAAAAATAGCCTGGAAAAAGGAAGTTTTGAAATGTACGAAGCAAAAGACATATCTTCTGAAATGTCTTTTCTGGAAATGTTTGATGTGCTGAATGAAAAGCTTATCCGTGAAGGGAAAGACCCGATCGCATTTGATCACGATTGCAGGGAAGGCATTTGTGGAATGTGTTCCATGTATATAAACGGAATGCCGCATGGCCCCTGGCAGGGAACAACAACTTGTCAATTGCACATGAGGGCGTTTAAAGACGGAGATACAATTGTGGTTGAACCTTGGCGTGCCAAGGCATTTCCTGTAATTAAAGACCTGGTGGTGGACAGGACTGCGTTTGACCGCATCATTCAGGCTGGTGGCTTTATTTCCGTGAATACCGGAAATGCTGTTGATGCAAACGCGATGCCTGTCGAAAAAGATAAGGCAGATGCCTCATTTGCCGCTGCGGCATGTATCGGATGCGGAGCCTGTGTCGCGGCCTGCAAAAATAGTTCTGCCATGTTATTTCTTTCTGCAAAAGTTGCGCACCTGGCATTGCTGCCTCAGGGAAATCCTGAAAGGAAATCGCGCGTAATCAGTATGGTTGCGCATATGGATAAAGAAGGATTTGGTGCATGCAGCGTAACCGGTGCATGTGAGGCTGTTTGCCCGAAAGAAATTTCCATTACCAACATTGCGCGATTAAATTCCGAATACCTTGCTTCAGGATTATTGGCGGACAAATAATCATTTTGTCTCGAGCACACGGTACACATCGATGGCATTATTCCAGTCCGCATCACGCTGTGCAGTTACCTGGACGGACAGACATTTCATTCTTTTCCATCGTTGCTGCTGATAAGCCATGGGTTTACCCCAACGCGTAAAATGATTATATGATTGATCACACTCTCCTCGCCGCACCTGGCAACGACCATTACAAAAGAGTTGACATCTTTTAAGAAATTGCCTGCACCATACATGTCACCGCCGAATCTTTGCGCGCTTGCAAACAATATCATCACTTTATTTTTCGGATCGTATCGGCAAGCTTTGTGGCCCAGATTGCATATTCTTTTCCGGAATAATGCAAATCATCGTAGGCGATGAGGGATTTATCTGTAGCCGCTTTTCGGCTTTCATCCGTCACATTAATATAATTGACGCTATGACTTACAGCGATTTCTTTATTTATGCCATTAAATGAATTTATTTCCCGCGAGATTAATGCGGTGTCGCTGTTTTGAGCAAATGGAACAACTGAATAGTCAGGAATTGATAATACGATCACATGGGACGAAATATTTCCCGCAAGCTGAATCGCCTTTTGCAACAAAGCAGTAAACTGCGTTTTGTATTCCGCTTGGCTTCTTTGCTGATATTGATTGTTCACGCCTATCAATAAGGTAACGATATTGTATGTTGCAAAATTGAATGAATGTTTGCTTATCGCGTGCTGCAGGTCAGCGGTTGTCCAACCTGTGGTCGCAATTATTTCCGGGGAACTAAAATGAATATTTTGAGATCGTAGAATAGCCACGGTCTGCGCAGGGTAAGTTTCAGAGGCATTTACTGATTGCCCGATGGTGTAAGAGTCACCCAATGCGAGATATGTTTTCAATGTATCAGCGTGCAGCATAGGCGAATTTGATTTGGAATTAAATGCATTGCTGTTGCCTGATGCAACCAGGATTACCAATTCCAATAATGAAATGAATTTCCAGAACGACATCGGTGCAAGAGTTGTTTATATCATGTACGATATTGATCAAAATTCAGTTTATCAAAAAATATTTTTATACATTACGCCAACCTTCATTTCAAAATTCATATTTTCCAAAACCGAAACATCATCGATCGGATTGGAAGAAGCGCAGTCATAAGGGGGGATGAAGCATTAGACTTCTATTGACGTTCAGGTTCCTCCTCACCGCTGAATAACCGTAAAATTCGGCGGGGGAGAAAAATTTCCGGCAGGTATTCTTTTTGGCTGATAACTTATAAGATTACAAACGAGTGGTTTTTTTGAAATGGGGTCGTTCACGGACCATTTAACAACTACGCCAATTGCTCCCAAATCCGTTAATTTTATTGCCACAGCACTCCCTTTCGGATAGTAAAGATACGAGCCCACGTAAAAAAGATTTCCGCTTCCGAGATCGTTTGTTATCCATACGTCTTTTTTTGCGGGTGGCATATTTTTATATTTTGAATTAGTTGTCGTGATGGTGTAATGCGTGCAATTATAATTGCCCACTTTTTCTGCGCCTATGTTTTGAACGATAAAATCCGTTCCCATTGCCTGCATCCGTTGTTCCATCATTATCGTCGTAAAACCGGTTGTAACAGCCGTTTTCATTTGAGCATTAAGCT
>DATGFZ010000317.1:0-3724 GCA_035308805.1 Puia sp.
ATTTGTGTTAATCTGTAAAGATAATTTTTAAGTTGCCAGCTTTCGAATTTCTGTTAAGCATCCTTGCAATGGCAGCGTTGTTCACTCATTCTTTCGGGGTAAGAAAAAAATAATCGCTCTCGTCCCCCGGGACGGGCATTAGGCGCTTTACCGATTTCAGCGGAGGTTTTATTTGATGTCCGGCATTGAATCTCAGTCGTTACCCGGTCAATCCACATCATAATGAATACCCGCGGCAAACCGGATTTTGTCAAGGATGTCCATGAGCAACAATGTATCAGCATGCGTCATAACGGGGCTTTCGGCAGATCCGTTGCGCAAACAGTCGCAAACATGACGGGCTTCATATTGATATCCGTGGCCCTGTTCTTTCTCAAAAGGAATGATTTGTTTGCTGTCCATGTAGTCAGGGTAGTATTCAATCGCTGCCGCAGGTGAATAAAAACGATGGGTTAAACGAATGCGTCCTTTGTCTCCGTTGATGTACGCTTCAGTGGGAAGATTTGAACTGAATGTTGAAAAAATTTGTGCAAACGCACCATTGTCGTATTTCAAAGTTGCCGCACATTGTTCATCCACTCCGGTTGACGCAGGCGTCATGGTTGCTTCGATACCATCCGGTGTACCCAATACTGACAAAACCATAAAAACATTGTAGATGCCGATATCCAGCATGGTTCCGCCGCCGAGCTTGGGATCATAAATTCTGGAGGTCACCGGCTTTTTAGGAATGAATCCGAAATTCACCAACACGCTTCCGATGTTGCCGAGTTTTTTTTCATGCAACATCTTTTGAACGACCGAATAATTTGGCAAAAACTTTGTCCATAGAGCCTCCATCAAAAAGACGTTTTTCGTTTTTGCCGCATCGATCATCTCTTTGGCCTGCTTTTTATTGATGGCAAACGCTTTTTCGCAGAGCACGGCTTTTTCATTTTCGATGCACAGCATAACATGTTCATGATGCAAACCATGCGGGGTTGCAACATAAATGACATCTATGTCTTTATCATTCACCAAATCCTCATAACTGCCATAGCTATGTGAAGCAGAAAATCTATTTGCAAATTCGTCAGCAATCGATTTATTTCTCGAGCCAACAGCAACCAGCTTACTGTCCGCCACATATTTAAGATCAGCAGCGAATTTTGCGGCAATATTTCCGCAACCTAAAATCCCCCAGTTTATTTTTTCTTTCATGCCTTTAATTTATAAAAATAGTCTCAATTATGGTTTATCTTGAATCCTGCATAAAAAATATCGGGCAGTATTAAAAACGTTTAATAAATTTATAAAACAAAATCATCTTATGCACTATAGAAAAATGTTAGCCGCTGTCTCATTTGCCAGTTTTATTGCATTGGGGATTGCTGCCACAACCCCGCCTGATGAACACAAGAATAAAAACCTGAAAATATTACCAAAGAATATCAGCCATGAAGATCTGGACAAGGTAATGGATGGTTTTAAAGAAGCGCTTGGGGTCAAGTGCAATTTCTGTCACGCGCCGGAAGCTGATTCAACCACTCACCATTTAGATTTTGCAAGCGACGCAAAACCTGAAAAAAATACAGCTCGCTACATGATGAAGATGACCAAAAAGATCAACAAAAAATTTTTTAGCTTCAATAAGGACGAGAATGGTAAATCTGTTCAAACCATAACCTGCATAACCTGCCATCGCGGAAAACCACATCCGGGTGAGAAAATTTGATCGACAATAATATTTTTTCGAAATGATAATTCACCCTGTAAAAAAGTTCCTCGTCATTACAGGCCTATTTTTTTTTACCGTTGTTGGTGTTGCGTCCACTCAAAAAGACAAGGACAAAAAACACAAAAACTTGAAAGTATTATCAAAGGATATAAGTGACGACGAACTGGAGCGTGTGATGTACACTTTTACAAGACAATTGGGAGTTACCTGTTTGTATTGCCACGTTCCCACAAAAAATGTAGTACCGGAAAGAATGGATTTTGCCAGCGATGAAAAAAATGAAAAACGAATCGCCCGTGAAATGCTGAGGATGTCAATAAAAATCAATAAAAAATATTTCGATCACCCAATCGATAAAAAAATTATGGCCAGGCCGCTGATATGGTGCAGAACCTGTCATATGGGTTACCCGGTTCCTCACGTGCAATAATAGGCGATTTACTCAATGCCTGACATTTCAATTCAACTTAGAAAATGAAATGAGCGGATGTCCAGGAAAGGGGCCCGTCGCCCATGACGGCAGCTTATGCAAATTATTGTTTACATAATTTTTGTTGATAAACATGCTCAGCTGTTGTTATCATAATGATATAAATTCCACCCGCCAGATTTTCTGAATCAACGGTAATTGCAGAGGATCCATTTTTGTTTATTATCCGTTGTATGATTTTTCCGGAAACATCGATAACAGAAATTTCTTTCATTACTTCCTGCCCGGCGGTTACCGTAAAATATGCACCGGCAGGATTTGGAAATACCTGAGGCATTGATTGATTGCCAAAACCAACCGCTATGATTTTCGAATAGGTTACCGTTCCATCATTATCGACTATTTTCAGGCGATAAAAATTATAACCTGTTTCAGGATGGTAATCGTTCGCCGAATAATTTTGAACGAGGCTGGAATTGCCCGATGCGTTCACTTGTGCAAATGTTGTGAAGCCAACGCCGTCATAGCTTTTTTGTACTTCAAAATATTTGCTGTCGATTTCTGAAGATGTCGACCATTTCAAAACTGTGTACTGGTTATTGATATCGCTTCCTGTAAAGCTGATGAGATTAACGGGCAAAGCGCCGTCATCGATGGTAAAGTTCCCAAAGGTTGCGGTTGATAAAACGGAATTATTATGGCTTGTAACGGCCATACCAACATTTGCAGTAGCGCTTCCAAAACCAAGATCAACGGTAGTTCCAACCCGGACCCAGGAATTTGCAACACCTGTCGCTGAAATATAAGCGGTATACAGTGTTCCGCTTTTATTTAATTCAACCCAATAAGGCGCAGTAAGATTGGAAATGGTTACCGTCGTAGTCGAGCCGCCGGGCGTAGTTCTGAATTCCAACACCATTCCGCTACTGCTCGTAGTTCCAATAAAAATGAATCGGGATGTATTGCTCACGCTGTCTCTGAACATTATTCCCGCCTTATCCGCCTGATCAGATGCGTCCTGGGTTAGCACTTCAGCAAACGCGTGTTCATCTCCGGATAAATTTGTAAACGCATATTGAAATTCATCCCCGACCCCGCCAATATCATTTCCGGATCCTTGTATCGTGTATATTCCATTGCTTAAGCAAGAAGAACCGGCAACGCCGATATCACCGATATCTGCATTAAAATATCGAGTGGGCAGGGAGCCGCATGTAGCCGTGCAAGTGCTTGTGGTGAAAGTGCCCGTTGCCAGGGCGCTCCCCCCTGAGGCACATGTCGCCTGCACGGTACAGGTATAGCCGGTATTGCATGTAAGCGCCGAAAGATTCAATGAGGTAGCGGTTGTTGTTCTGGTTATCCAGCTGGTCACTATAGAAGTCTTATATTGAACAGTGTAACTCGTCGCACCCGGAACAGCCTGCCAATTAAGGGTAACTGAGTTTTGCGTTATGTTGCCGGCAGAAAGTGACGCAGGCGTTGAACACAAATTGGTTAGCTGTCCATACACTTCCATTTCATTAACAACATACCCGCTGCTTGTACTGTTTCTTGTTACACCCTGCATCCTGATATAC
>DATGFZ010000318.1:0-3506 GCA_035308805.1 Puia sp.
TTATATTATTTTTTGAGTGGCAATCCTTAATGGGCCAGCATTATGATATTGTCATAAGAGGCGGACATGTCATTGACCCTAAAAATAATCTCAACAATATTTTGGATGTAGCCATCAGCGACGGAAAAATCATTCGTGTTGCAAAAGCCATTGATATTGCCCATGCCGTTCGGGTCATTGATGCAAGGGACATGTATGTTGTCCCCGGACTTATTGACATTCACACGCATGATTTTCACGGAAACGATCCCAAGCGAGATTTTTGTTACGGAACAGCATCAATAATGCCGGATGGTTTCACTTTTTGCAACGGGGTGACAACAGTCGTTGATGCCGGTTCCTGTGGCTGGCGGGATTTCCCGGTTTTTAAAAAACAGGTGATCGATAATTCACAAACCCGGGTTTTTGCATTCTTAAATATTGTTGGCCAGGGGATGCGGGGCGGAGTTTATGAGCAGAATACCAAAGATATGGATTCACGAATGGCTGCGATCACCGCAGAGCGGTACAGAAACTATATTGTAGGCATCAAGGTTGCTCACTATAACCGGCATGACTGGACGCCGGTTGATCAGGCGGTGAAAGCAGGTCAGACAGCAAATATTCCGGTCATGATTGATTTCGGTGAAAATCCTTCTCCGTTATCTCTCAACGAATTATTTTCTGATCACCTGCGGAGGGGAGATATTTTGACCCATTGTTTTGCTGAGTTGCGGGGCCGGGAACCCATTGTTGACCCGGGTTCTCAAAAATTGAAACCTTTTGTTTGGGAAGCAAGAAAAAAAGGAATTGTTTTTGATGTTGGATATGGCAAAATTAGTTTTGTATTCTCGCAGGCTTTGCCTGCCGTGAAAGCCGGGTTTTATCCAAACTCTATCAGCACAGACATGTATGCTGCCAATAAAGATAATAATACGAAAAGCATCCTGAACATCATGTCAAAATTTCTGGCAATGGGAATGAACATTGCTGATGTCATCAAAACAGTTACATGGAATCCGGCAAGAGAAATCAATCATGACGAGATAGGGAATATTTCTGTAGGTACGGCTGCCGATATAGCCATATTGTCCGTTCGCCACGGCAAATTTGATCTCTACGATCATACCGGGTATACCATAGAAAGTCCAAAAAAATTTGAATGTGAGGTCACCATCAGAAACGGAATGATCGTGTACGATTCAAATAAAAATTTTTCCTTTAGAGATTAGCAATTGCCTTTACCTTCACCGTGAAGGTTTCCTCTGAAAGCACCATTGGTGCATCCGGGAACCTCTTTAAACAATTTGCAGTAAATTACCTGCCAATGAAATTCATAAGCTTGATGTTGGTTTTATGGTGTTCGGTTATCTTTTCATTTTCACAGCCGGGGAAAAAAATAACCTATAAGCAACTTAAACAATATGAAGGTGTTTATGAATATCCCAATCATCTTAAGGTTTCATTTGCAGCTTCACCGAAAGATACTGCGCTGGTCGCGATCATCAACCAGAGTGAGTATGTGCTGAAGAACGAAAGCCGGGATGTTTTCTCTACCAAATATGATACGATCGCATTTTTAAGAGATGCACATAATATTCCTGCCGGTTATATTTCCAGGAAAAAGACATACAAATTAATAAGTAAAAAAGTTTTCTTTCCTGAAACCATGTGGTATCCGCGGCTGAAAGGCAAAGATGTCTATCATTATAAAATCCCCGGGGCCATTAATGATGGATTGGCTGTCGGCGATATTAACAGAACTGCTTTGGATACTGCACTATTGAGTGAGATGATGGAAAAAATAATTAACGGCACGTATCCGAACGTTCACAGTGTTTTAATAATAAAGGACGGAAGGCTGGTTTTTGAGCAATATTTTTATGAATACACAAAAGATAGTTTGCAGGAACTGCGTTCAGCCTCTAAAAGTATTTATTCTGCCGTTACCGGAATTGCCATTGACAAAGGATTTATCAAAAGCAAAAATGAAAAAGTACTTTCTTTTTTTCCTGAATATAGTTTGCATAATATGTCGGATGCAAAAAAACGAATTACTGTCGAAAACCTGTTGACGCAGCAAACCGGGCTGGATTGCGACATCAGTAATCCAAAATCAGAGGGCGACGAAACTAAAATGGATTATTCTGATGATTGGGTTAAGTTCACCTTAGATCTTCCGGTGATCGATACACCTGGTGGAAAGGGAATGTATTGTTCCGGCAATCCTGTCACCCTTGGGCGCATTGTTGAAAAAACCACTAAAACCCCGCTTTTCCGGTTTGCAGAAAAAAATTTGTTTGAGCCGTTGGGGTTCACGAATTATAAATGGCATTTCAAACCGGATAAATCAAGTGCGGAAAATTATTGCCAGGTTTATTTAACACCGAGAGAAATGGCAAAATTTGGATTGCTGTATCTAAACAACGGCATATGGAACGGTAAACAGATAGTTTCTTCCGGCTGGGTAGATGCATCTTTTGCAAAACATTCAGTTATCCAGGGAACTGATTATGGTTATTTATGGTGGCTTAAATATTTAAACGCAGGTGGCGTAAAATATTACCCCAAAACAGCACAGGGAAACGGAGGGCAAAGGATCTATGTATTTAAGGAACAGGGCATGATCGTCGTCATAACCGGCGGAAATTACAATACCCAGTCGCCTGCTGATGAATTAACAGCCAGGTATATCCTGCCGGGATTAAATAAGAAAAAGTAACCGGCGATTCAGAACACGAAGGCAGAACAAAATGAATGATTGGAATGCAGTTAAGTTATTGCCGGTATGGGTCGCCTTAATCAGGCTGGAAAAAGGTATCCGCTTCATATAAAAAGCGAGTAAATTTATAGCGTGCATTTCGATTGTTTGTTCTAATTCCACACATGTATGTCGTCAGGAAAGCTATTGTTTGCTTTTGTTTTTTTTGCAGGCTTTAAATCCTATGCACAATCCGAACGAATAAAAAATCTTGATAGCCTGGCTGGTCAATTCATAAAATATATAAGAACAGCCAGCAGGGAAAGAGTATTTCTAAGAACGGATAAAGAATTTTATATCGCCGGGGAAAAGATCTGGTTAAACGCTTTGTGCATTAATTCAATTTCCCATAAACCCACTTATAAAAGCAAAAATTTATTTATTGATCTTGTTGATAATAGCGACAGTGTGATCAATCAGTTGGTATTGAATAACGGTGACAGAAAAACAGCAGCCAGCATTTTGCTCCCGCGATCTTTAAAAGAAGGATATTATTGGATAAGGGCTTACACAACAAATATTCTCAGGGAAGATACAAACAACATTTTGGTTAAACCCCTTTATATCCTGAACGCGAATAAATCCGATTCGTCCCTGTTATCAACAAATATTAACATGCCCGTTGATCCTGCAACAGACACTTCAGCGCCTCAGCTTATTTTCTTTCCGGAGAGCGGCTCGATAATTTCCGGAACCACTGCTGCTGTTGCGTTCCGTTGTTTTAATGCAGCCGGAAAACCATTAACCATCTCCGGTTATGTTATCG
>DATGFZ010000319.1:0-5626 GCA_035308805.1 Puia sp.
GCGGCAGACGGGAAGCTTCTTTGGATGAGCGCGATTCGTTTGTTGAATATCACACCGCCTTCGCGGAAGTGGAAACAACTTTTTTACAGAGCAGAAAAACAAATCGCTGGTGGATGCAACTGCCGGATAAAAAATATATCGCCTGTTCGTATAAAGATTATTTACTTGCCAGCAGCAACGAAATTCCTGAAAGATGGATGAGAGCGCAGGAAAGAGTTTGATTAATCGATGATTATAACGGGAATTGAGCATTGATAAATTCTCTTCCTCAATTGACCATTACCAGATTCTTGTCCTTTCATTTTTTGCCCGAAACATTTTATCTCCTTGTTTCACATCAAAGGCATCATACCACTCATCAATATTTACAAGGGGCGCGTTTGCACGATACATTCCCGGCGAATGAGGGTCAGTGAGAATTAACTGCGCAGCACTTTCGGGCAAAATATTATTTCTCCAGACCTGGGCCCAATTAATAAAAAAACGCTGACTGGGGGTAAAACCATCAATTTTTTTTCCTTCCTTAAATTGCTGCGTTTTGGTGAATGCTTCATAGGCCATGGACAATCCACCCAGATCTGCAAGATTTTCGCCAAGGGTTAATTTTCCATTCACATGCAAGGTGTCCAAAACAGTGAATGCGTTATATTGTTCAACAACCTCATCTGCTTTCTTATCAAACTTTACTGCGTCATCTTTCGTCCACCAATCTTTTAGATTTCCATCGGCTGCATATTTGCGGCCTTCATCATCAAAACCATGTGTCATTTCGTGACCGATTACTGCTGCAATGCCACCATAATTCAATGCATCATCTGCTTCAAAATCAAAAAATGGAAACTGTAAAATTCCAGCAGGAAAAACAATTTCATTATCAGACGGATTGTAATAGGCATTGATTGTCGGCGGCGTCATTCCCCAACGAGTTTTATCAACAGGCTTGCCGAAACGGGTTACCATATCATCGTATGCCCAAACGCCGCAACGGCGAACATTTCCAAGGAGGTCATTTTTGTCAATGGTCACTCCATCATAAGTTTTCCATTTATCGGGGTATGCAATTTTTTTGGTGATGGCATTTAATTTTTCCAACGCTTTTACTTTTGTTTCGGCGCTCATCCAATCCAGGTTCTTAATCCGATCAGCAAAAGTTTGTATCATATTATTTACCAGATCCTGCATCCGTAGTTTTGCTTCCGGCTTAAAATATTTTGCAACATACAATTGCCCCAACAAATCACCGAGCTGCCTGTCAATCAAATTGCTGAATCTTTGCCAACGAGGTGTTTCTGCTTTTTGTCCGGATAATACTTGCGTAAAAGAAAAGTCTTCTTTTACAAAAGCATCGCTTAAATACGGTGCTGCGCTGCTGAGAACTTTCCATTTCAAATAAGTTTTCCAATCATCGACGGGTAAAGCTGAAATAAGAACATCAGCTGTTCTAAAAAAGGCAGGATTATTGGTAAGAATGCTATCAGCGCCGTTAACCTTAAATTTTACCAACAACTCTTTCCAATCAAGCGATGGAGTTGAAGCAGAAAAATCCTTTACGGAAAATTTGTTATACGTTTTATCAGGATTTCGCATTTCTGTGCGGCTCATTTGGGCTTTTGCCAAGGCCGTTTCTATGCGCAGGATTGCATCGGCATGAGATGTAGCAGCAGCGGAATTTTCGCCTATCAACTGAAACATATTTTTTAAGTGCTCCGAATAGGCGGTGCGGATCTTTGTGCTGCGTTTATCATTTTTTAAGTAATAATCTCTGTCCGGTAATGAGGTTCCACCCTGGCTGAATTGCGGAATATATTGATTTACATTCTTATCATCCTGACCTACGCTAAATCCAAATAACGCTCCTCCTAAACTGTGCGTGCGGTCATAGGTTATTTCATCCAAAACGCCTCCTAGACCGGTAATCGCGTCTATACGATGCAAGTCAGCCTTAATTGGTTCATAACCCAATTTATCAAGCCCTGTACTATCCATCCCGCTCGTATAAAAATCACCGATCATCTGATGAAGCCTGTCAACATTTGTTTTTGAAACCGCTTCTTCCAATAATGATTTTATGCGTTGACTGCTTTGCTCCCGCAATTCATCAAAACTTCCCCACCTGGTTTTAGAAGCAGGTATAGGATTGGTTTTTAACCAATTACCGTTAACGAATTCGTAAAAATTATCACCAGGTTTTACGCTAAAATCCATATTTGTCTTGTCAATGAATTTGTGATTTTTCTTTTTCGGCGGAATAAAACCGAACGCGGATATCCCTACTAAGCCAAACCACAGATAGGCGGACAAATTTCTCATGTGAAGAATTTTATGACTGCTAAGGTAAGGGTTGAACTGTTTTAACGAGCATTTTGCGGATAAACGGATTGTATTTGATAATAATGGGTGAATCCATGATCATATTCAAGTTTGTTTTATGAATTTTGGAAAATGAAAATAAATTGCCTCCGGGTTTTACTCCTTCCCATAACATTTCTGCAATCCTGTTCATCGTTTCGAGATATTTCGAAAACTGCACAAAAAGAAATATTGCTGCAACAGGATCTGCGATCTGCCCATATTGGCATCAGCATCTTTGACGTAACGACAAACGCCTTTTTATATAATTACCAGAGTGAAAAATATTTTGTTCCGGCAAGCAATACCAAATTATTCTCTCTATATGCGGGACTGAAATATTTGGATGATTCTTTAATCGGCATCCGTTATAATGAAGACGATACGAGCATCATGGTCTTTCCAACAGGTGATCCGACATTATTACACCGAGATTTTATCAGGCAACCTGTTGTTGATTTTTTAAGAAAGAAAAACAAAAATATTTATATCACGGATGCGGCCTGGAAAGAAACAGGATTGGGTCCAGGTTGGAGTTGGGATGATTACAACGATGATTATTCGGTAGAAAGAAGTCCTATGCCTGTCTATGGAAATTTTATTCAGTGGGCGCAAGCCAAGGATGCAAAAGGTTCTTACAGCAGTTTCTCCGTTCCCGATATAAACTGGAAAGTTGATTTTGCGGATTCAACAGGCAAAGAATTTTTTGTAAAAAGAAATTTTTCTGAAAATGCGTTTGTGATAACGCAGGGAACAGAGCAATACAAACAACAAGATGTGCCCTTTATTACTGACGGATTGGGTTCAGCAATTGAATTATTAAAAGATACAGTAGGTAAAAATATATTTCTCAGTCATTTTTTCCATTCAAGTCGCTACCCGCCACTTGCCATTTTACGTTCACAACCCACCGACTCGCTGTTCAAACCAATGATGTATCGCAGCGATAATTTTTTTGCCGAACAAACGCTTTTAATGACAAGCAATGAGGTTTTGGGTTTCATGAGCGACAAAAAAATAATTGATACATTATTAAAATCCGATTTAAGGGACCTTCCGCAAAAGCCTGTCTGGGTTGACGGAAGCGGGTTAAGCCGTTACAATTTATTTTCTCCGCAGGATTTTATTTTTCTGCTCACTAAAATGCAAAGAGGATTTGGTTTAGAAAGATTAAAGAAAATATTACCAACCGGCGGCGCCGGCACATTGGGCTATTATTATAAAAAGGACAGTGCCCGTATTTATGCAAAAACAGGAAGTTTGTCAGGAGTAATTTGTTTGAGCGGATACCTGATCACGAAAAAAAACCACCTTCTCGTTTTTTCGATACTCATAAACAATTGTAATGGAAGAGGTTCGGTTATGCGCGTTGCGGTGGCAAGATTTCTTGAGCGTATTCTTTCCAACTATTAAGATTCTTAAATATTTTTTGATTACCCAACGTTTTATTGTTGTCAACCCGTAAATGATTTTATGACCAATTGTCACAGAAAAATTGTTATACATCATTAATCAATCAAAACTGAAATTATGCTGAGCAGAAATTACCTTTTCCTTTTTATCTTTTTTTTATTGGCTGCTGCTTGTAAAAAACATAGTATTACTTACAAAACGCTAACGCTACAACCGACAGATAATCCTACGGAATATGATATTATTCAACTGGGAGATTCGGACCAGGCTGACCAATCTGGTCCTACTACAGCGTCAATCCAGGCTTTCGCCTGGACTAAAAACTCAGCAACATACCTTGACAGGGGTTTGCTGGAGTTTGATCTCAGTACCATACCATCCTCGGCAGTTATAGATAGCGCATTTCTTTATCTATACTCAAATCCCAGTCCGATTACCGGAGATATGATTAATGCAAATTCTGGTTCGGATAACTCTTTTGTTTTGCAACAGGTAACCTCCCAATGGTCGACTTCTACGGTCAGCTGGGCAAACCAGCCATCTACCTCGAGCAGTAATCAAATAGTCGTTGCCAGTACTACGCTGCCCCAGCTTGACTTAAACTTAGATGTAGCCAGCATGATCAGTTCCATGGTGAAGAACAAGGCTAACTATGGATTTTTATTAAAGTTGCAGAATGAGGTAGTTTATACAAGCAGAATTTTTGTAGGAAGCCGAAATACTGCATATCCTGACAAGCATCCAAAACTGGAGATTTGGTATCACATCAATTAAAACGCTTTTAAGAATAACAGTTAACCATTAAGCCTTTTACGATCATTAAACCCAACCTTGCTGATTGCCGAAGATGACATACAGAAGTTGATTGAAGGTTGTAAAAAAAACAACCGGAAAGCGCAGGAACTATTGTATAAAAAGTTTTATGAAGCTATGTCATCTTTGTGCATCAGGTATATCGATAATCAGCAGGATGCCATGCAGGTACTGAATGATGGATTTTTAAAAGTCTTCAAAAATATCGATTCCTACAATCCTTATAAAGCTGGTTTATATACCTGGATAAGAAAGATAATTATTAATACTGCTCTCGATTTTCTAAGAAAGAAACCCCTGGTTTACTCAGGAGACTTATCGGGTATAGAAGAAGGATCTTCGATTGAAAACAGCATCATACAAAAAATAAATGCTGATGATTTGTTGAATACCATAAAGCAATTACCGCCGGCTACGCAACTTGTATTTAATCTGTATACGGTAGAAGGATTTAATCACCGTGAAATAGCAGAAATGCTGAGTATCAGTGAAGGTACAAGCAAGTGGCACCTGAGTGATGCAAAGCGACAGCTCAAACAAATGATACCACTAAAGCAATTAAGATCATGAGTGAACACATAAAAAATATTAATCCCTGGGCAGAAAAGCTTGGACAAATAAGTGTACCAAACATCGACGCCTCATGGCAGGAAATGCATGCGGTATTGGATTTGCAGATGCCTGACAAAAAAAATAAAAAGCGCAAATTTTTCTTCTGGATAATTTTTTTAAGCTCGCTGGCGACCATCTACTTTTTTGCTGAAATGATTTATTTCAAAAAACCTCCGGAGCAGGAAAATATGATTTCTGAAAATCGTACGGTAAGGGCTAAAAAAGAAAATGATTCAAAAAAGGATCATTCACCCTCTGATTCTGATGAGATTAATAATAGAAATAAAACCCGGAATACAGGTCAGCCCGATAAAACTTTAAGCGATCGCAAAATTATTGCCGCTGAGAAAAAAACGGGTAATAAGGATATCATTTCAAAAAATAATGATTCGGCGAACGAGTTGGCCCATGACCTGGCACATCGTGAGAATAGGTTTGA
>DATGFZ010000320.1:0-3457 GCA_035308805.1 Puia sp.
GCGAGCTTTACAGAATCCATCCGGTAATATTGTTCTGCCTGAAACATGGCCTCAGAAGCTTTTTTCTCATTGGGTTCTTGCACCAAATATTTATAACCCAATATGGCAGCAATAATGAGCACGATGGCCGTAATGGCGTACAATATTTGTTTGCTATATTTTTCCCAAAGCTCTTGCCCCCTCGCAATAACATTTGTTTCCTGATCGAGGTGGGCCGGGTGTTTGATTTCTGCCATATTCAATTTTAGAATTTACGATTTATATACGATGATTTAAAACATACGCCATTGATCCTGCTATTAACCACGATCTCAAAAATTCTGCCGTTGACTAATCCACAATAAAGGGATAATTCTTATCAACATAAATGTCTTTCAGTACCTCGCTATCATCCGGCCAGGGAGATTCTTCCGCAAATTTTACCGATTCCTCAACGGTGCCGGCAACGCGTTTATCAATGGCTTCAATTTCTTCTTTGGTGGCAAATTTTTTGATAAGTATGGTATCCAGTACTGTCTTGATCGGATCACGACCCTTGTACTCTTCCACTTCTTCTTTTGAACGGTATTTCTGCGGATCGGAAATTGAATGTCCTTTGTAGCGGTAGGTTTTTATTTCGAGTAAGGTAGGACCTTCCCCAGCCCTTGCACGTTTTACGGCTCGGGCAACGGATTCATGAACGGATTCGGGACTCATTCCATCAACAGAATCACCGGGCATTTCATAGGAATCAGCAAGTTTATAAATGTCAACAACATTGGATGTCCTTTCCACCGAGGTTCCCATCGCGTAGTTATTATTTTCGCAAATAAAAATTACAGGTAACTTCCACAACATGGCGAGATTGAACGTCTCATGCAAAACTCCTTGTCTTGCAGCGCCATCGCCGAAAAAAGTAAGTACGACGTTATCTGTTCCCTTGTATTTTTCAGCAAATGCTATTCCGGCACCGACTCCAATCTGGCCCCCCACAATGCCATGACCTCCAAAAAATCTTTCCTTGATCCCGAAAAAATGCATGCTGCCACCCTTTCCTTTTGCCACGCCGGTTGCCTTGCCGTATAATTCAGCCATACACGCTTTTGCCGTAACTCCTTTCGATAAAGCCAATCCGTGGTCGCGATAGCCGGTAATAAATGCATCCTCCTGTTTGGTAGCCGTCATGCAACCCGCAGCAATCGCTTCCTGCCCTACATAAGCATGAAAAAAACCCCGGATCTTACCTTCCATTTTATATTTTTCCTCTGCCATCAATTCAAACTGGCGGATGAGTTGCATTAACTCGTACCAGTACAAATATGTTTCTTTCGAAAATTTTGATGCCACTTTGCTAAAATTTGAGTGTGCAAAGATAAGGGTAAGCAGGGAAATTTCAACTAGGGAAAAAGGTGCGGGAAACCGGAGCAATTTTTCCCTGCAATTAGCGGTTCATGCATACAGGATCAGTCATCACCCCGGAGCCGGCGACAAAATCGCCGAGGGTTGAAGTTGATTTGATAAACGCTGATCAGTTCCCGGACCGATTACCGGGATTTATGTATTCCGCAACAATGCATTGCCTGCGGCAAAGAGACCACATCCCGGTGAAGGGTTCACAACCGGGAATTCAAACTAACTGTTATCTTGCGACAAAAAAATTACCTTATTGTTCCTTTTAAAAAACATATCGCTGGTACAGTTCAAAAATTACAACGATGCATTTTTTAATTTCACGCAAAGAATTGTTTGTATCAGCGGCGATAACGGAATAGGCAAGACCAATTTACTGGATGCAATTTACTACCTGTGTTTTACCAAAAGTTACTTCTCAAGATCCGATCTGCAAAATGTCAATCATGCCTCACAGGGATTTCGAATTGAAGGTAATTTTGAACTTGATGACGAATCCCTGAAAGCAATTTGTATTTTAAGAGAATCGGGTAAAAAAGAATTTCTAATCAATGATGAAAACTATGAAAAATTCTCTCATCACATCGGGAAATTCCCCTGCATCATCATTGCGCCGGATGATGTGCAGATCATAACCGGCGGGAGCGAAGAAAGGCGTCGTTATTTAGATGCGCTGATTTGTCAGTTGGATGCGAAATATTTACAAAACCTTATCGAATACAACCGCATCCTACAGCAGAGAAACAGTTTTTTAAAATCAGTTGCGGAATCAAAAAATTATGACGCGCAATTGATTCAGGTATACGATGAACAAATTTGCGTAACGGGTAATTTTATTTTCGAAAAGCGTTCCACCATGCTCCAGCGTTTATTGCCACTGGTAAAAAAAATGTATGATGAAATTGCTTTGAGCGAAGAACCCGTTCATTTTTCTTATTACAGTCAGTTAAGTAAAAATTCTTTTTCGGTATTGCTGAAAGAGCTACTCAGTAAGGATTTGTTATCACAGCGAACAAACGCCGGCATTCATAGAGATGATATTGAAGTGACGTTCAAAAATCATTTATTTAAAAATATTGCGTCGCAGGGACAGCGAAAGAGCTTATTGTTCGCTCTGAAACTGGCGGAATTTGAGGTATTAAATCAACATAATAAGTTTGCTCCTATTTTATTACTCGATGATGTTTTTGAAAAATTGGACGAAAAAAGAATGTACAATTTACTGCATTGGGTTTGCCTGAAAAACAACGGACAGGTTTTTATTACCGACACACACGATGAACGCATCCGTCATCACCTTACTGAACTACAGGTGAATTACCAGTTGATAAAATTATAGGGATGATCTGGGAATTTAAAATTCCGGAAAATCGTGGCAAAAAAATCAGCGTGACCTTATACGGAAAGTTCTTGGCGCGCAATGGGATCAACGAAGTCCGAAAAAATAACCCCTGCGGTCAGTTGCCGCAGGATGCTGGAGATTCAAACCACTGTATCTTTTCACGTGGCAATTATTTATTCTTTTGTAATTTTCCACAAACTTATTTTGGTAAAAAAATAAATTACCCCGCATTGCAACCCATCACCGAACGAATCAAACAATTCAACAGCGACCGTGTTCCAGCGTACACGGCAATCAAATATCAAACAATGTCGCAAAATGCTTTTCGTTTTTTTCGTGGTACCTGTCACCTGTTTTATGAGGACCTGGGAAATGCAAATGCGCTTGCTCAATATCCCGTAACGTGGATTTGCGGGGATCTGCATCTTGAAAATTTTGGAAGTTACAAAGGCGATAACAGGCTCGTCTATTTTGATCTTAACGATTTCGATGAGGCATTGCTGGCCCCGGCAACATGGGAGCTTTCGCGAATTGTCACGAGCATTTTTGTTGGTTTTGAAGCACTGGGAATTTCACCCGCCGAAACCCGGCAACTGAGTAATCTTTTTTTGAGTACTTATTCAGCCATGCTTGCAAAAGGAAAATCGCGTTATATCGAACCGCAAACAGCAAAAGGTATTGTAAGAATCTTTTTAGACAGGGTTCGGGAAAGGAAAATGAAAGTAT
>DATGFZ010000321.1:0-2439 GCA_035308805.1 Puia sp.
TTCTCAATGTGAGCTGATGTCTGCCGGGACTGTTCAATATATGTCTCTTTGTTGTTCTTTTCTCTTAATCGTTCGTCAACCGGAACATTGAGCATGGTTGCTGCAGACCAAACATTACCCATCACCACATCGCAATGTGCAACCAAGCGTGGCATGATCTCATTTGCTTTTTTCCCATACTGCCAAAGTTTGCTTCTGTAATTGAGGTCAACTGACACAGTGATTTTTTTTTCACCGGCAACCCGCAGAGCTTCTTCACAGACCTTGGCGACATTTTCTGAAAGCGCCGGGGAAATGGCACTGAAATGGAACCAACCAACTCCCTCCAAAACGTTGTTCCAATCAATCATCCCTGGTTCAAGCGTTGCAAAGGATGAATTGGATCTGTCATAAATAACACTTTGATGTTTCAGGTCTGCTTCGGCCGGCAAATAATAAGCGCCGATTTTATTTCCTTGATAAAATATTGTTGATACACCTATCTTCCTTGCTTTTAGATGATCCAATAACTGTCCGGATAAATAATTTTCCGGGATTGCGGTGCAATATTGAACCGGCAGGCCCCAGTTAGCCAAAGCCGCGGCCACATTAGCTTCTGCGCCGCCTACATACATTGTCAGGTTATTGTTCTTGAGCCAATTGCCTTGCAGATCCGGAGCAAAGCGAAGTAAAAGTTCTCCAAAAGATAAAACGGAATTCATTTAGATGCCCATTTTGAAAATTTGACAATGTCTCGTCGCAGACAGTGAATAAATCGGTACCTGCTCCCAATATATCTCACCATCCGAAGTACTTTTTAGCATTGAAGCAACAAATATCTTTGATGATTTTTCCTGTCCACTGCAAATCACCCGGCAATTCCCCTTTTTCGATTTCTTCGCCAAAAAGATTGCATAATATCCTTCTAAAATATTCGTGACGGGGATAAGACATAAAACTTCGCGAATCGGTGATCATTCCGACAAACCGGCTGAGCAAACCCATATTGGATAAGGCGTCCAGCTGCTTTACCATGCCATCTTTTTGATCCAAGAACCACCATGCTGAACCCCATTGAATTTTACCTGCTATTGATCCATCATTGAAATTCCCGATCATCGTTGCCATGATTTCATTGTCGGCGGGGTTGAGATTGTACAGGATTGTTTTAGCGAGTTTGTCTTTTGAATCCAGTTTGTCAAGAAATTTTCCCAGTGATCTTGCCTGCGAACAATCACCAATGGAATCCCATCCTGTGTCGGGTCCGATGCGTTGCATCATTCGTGAATTGTTGTTTCGCATCGCCCCCAAATGAAATTGCTGCACCCACCCTTTTTCCTGATCCCAACAGGCAAAAGCTTCCAGCAATGCCGACTTAATTTTCAATTTTTCTTCTGCATCCAGTGCTTTCCCTGCACGGATCTTTAAAAAAATATTTTTGACTTCCTGGTCGGAATAATCTGCCGCATAAATAAATTCCAATCCATGGTCAGAAACGGAACACCCTGCTGTCAAAAAAAAGTCATGCCTGTTTTGCAGTGCCTGCAAATAATCTTCGTATTTGCCTATAGCCACATTGGAAACAATTTCAAGCCGATCAACGTAGTTGTTAAAGGCTGCAGGGGCATCGACATCCATCGCCTTATCGGGGCGAAAAGCGGGCAACACCCTTATGTCAAAATCATCTTCGGCAATTTTTTTGTGATGTTCCAGTGAATCTGCCGGGTCATCCGTCGTGCAGATCACCTCCACATTCATTTTTTTTAATAAATTCCGCACAGAGAATCCCTGAGTCAACAGTTTTTCGCCGCACTCGCTATAAATTTTGTTTGCTGTTTCCGGGGTCAACAGGTCATCAATGTCAAAATAACGTTGCAATTCAAGATGCGTCCAGTGATATAAGGGATTGCGTAAGGTGAAGGGAACTGTTTCTGCCCATTTTTCAAACTTTTCACGATCGGATCTGTTGCCGGTGCAAAATGATTCATCAACACCGTTTGCACGCATGGCTCTCCACTTATAATGATCGCCGGATAACCACAGCCTGGTGATATTTTCAACCTGCGTATCCTCCGCAATTTGTTCAGGATCCAGGTGGCAGTGATAGTCAATGATGGGCAATCCCTTTGCCACGTCATGATACAAATATTTTGCGGTGTCAGAATGCAGTAAAAAGTTTTCGTCAAGAAATTTTTTCATCACCTTATTGAAATAATGATTTATAGATCCCTAATTCCATACCCCGCAATTCGGCAAGTCCGCGCAACCTTCCGATGGCCGAATACCCGGGATTGGTCTTTTTTTTCAGATCATCCAGCATCTGGTGACCGTGATCCGGTCGCATGGGAATGTTTATTTTTCTGCGGCGCATAACCTGCAGGAGTTCTTTTATGACAGCATGCATGTCAACGTCGCCATCCAGATGATCGGCTTCAAAGAAATCTCCAAACTCGTTTCTTT
>DATGFZ010000322.1:0-16082 GCA_035308805.1 Puia sp.
TTATATGAGATACTTTGGCGTCTCCAGGATAGTTTTTCGCGATATGGCTTTACAGGGTAAAATTCCGGGGATACGGAAAGCGAGCTGGTAGATAAATTGGCTAATTAGCATAATGCTAATGGTTTAAAATAAAAAATTCAAAAAGTAATGTGTTTAATTTTCGCATGCGCAAATTATCACATTATCAAATTAACAAAACATGGTTACTGATCCTATTGCAGATTTTTTGACAAGAATCAGGAATGCACAGATGGCAAATCACCGTATAGTGGAAATTCCTGCATCCAATCTTAAGAAACACATGACGAAAATCCTGTACGACAAAGGATATATTCTGAAATACAAGTTTGAAGATGATAAAAAACAAGGCTTAATAAAGATTGCGTTAAAATATGATACGCAAACAAAAGAGCCGGCAATAAAATCATTGGAAAGGGTGAGTCGTCCGGGTTTGCGTCAATACTCAGGTCCGGCTGATTTCAGCCGCACAAAGAATGGATTGGGCATTGCCATTATTTCGACATCAAAGGGAGTAATGACGGATAAAGAAGCCAAGGTTCAGAATATCGGTGGCGAAGTGCTTTGTTATGTTTATTAACACTATCGGTAAAGTGTAACCGAAAACAAAAAAATCGTACAACTTACATTGTAAATCGTAAATTATTATGTCTCGAATAGGGAAAAAACCGGTCAGCGTTCCAAAAGGAGTTACCATTTCAGTTGGCAGCGACAACACTTTAACAGTAAAAGGTCCGAAAGGAGAATTGAAACAACTTATTGACCGCGACATAAAGGTTGAAATAAAAGAAGATGAAGTTTTATTTGTCCGCCCGACGGACCAGATCCGCCATCGTGCTTTACACGGATTGTATCGCTCCATCACCGCCAATATGGTTAAGGGAGTTACGGAGGGATACAAAAGAGAATTGGAATTGATTGGAGTTGGTTTTAAGGCCTCAAACCAGGGCAATTTGCTCGACCTCGCCTTAGGTTTTTCTCATAATATTATTTTTGAAATTCCTAAGGAAATGAAGCTGGTGACGGCTCAGGAAAAAGGAGAGAACCCGAAAATAATTTTAGAAGGGATAGACAAACAGCTGATAGGACAGATAGCAGCAAAGATTCGCGGATTGCGTAAACCTGAACCATACAAGGGAAAAGGTGTTCGCTACTTGGGTGAGATCGTTCGTAAAAAAGCGGGTAAGGCAGCAGGTAAATAGGTAAGTGGGAAATGACACAATGGTTCACTTGGTCTTTTCAAAATTCAAATTTTCAAATTCAGAGTGATGGCAAATAAAGTAGAAAAAAAGAGAAACATCAGGTATCGCATCCGAAAAAAGATTCAGGGAACTCCTGAGGCGCCCAGGTTATCGGTGTTCAGAAGCAATAATGAGATATACGCACAGTTGATTGATGATGATAACGGCAGAACGCTTGCAGCAGCATCATCGCGCGATAAGAATATTGTTGCGCAGAAAGTAGTAAAAATAGAAAAAGGGAAATTGGTTGGCGCTGCTATCGCACGCAAGGCAGTTGAACTTGGAATCACAACATGTCGTTTCGATCGTGGTGGAAATTTATATCATGGTCGTGTGAAAGCAGTAGCTGAGGCTGCGCGTGAAGGCGGATTGAAATTTTAATCTGAAAGTCATTCACTTCACCGTATTGAACAATCGAATTTTTGGACACAGGACAGTCTATCGATGGTGCATGAATCCGATCCAACGACATTTTACAATAATGCTTTGGCCCGGTATCTGAAAAAGAAAAGAATTCGTAAATAAAAAATATGTCAAAAGTAAACGTAACAAAAGTTAAGGCCGGCGACCTGGAGCTGAAAGAAAAAGTTGTTTCCATTAACCGTGTTGTGAAAACTACCAAAGGCGGACGTGCATTTAGTTTTTCTGCGCTCGTTGTCGTTGGTAATGAGGCTGGCGTGGTTGGCCATGGTTTGGGAAAAGCAAAGGAAGTTCAGGAAGCAATTACAAAAGGAATTGAAGATGCAAAGAAAAACCTGATCAAAGTTCCGGTAATGCATGGGACAATTCCTCACGACCAGTTGGCTAAAGAAGGCGCAGCGAAAGTATTGATAAAACCTGCGGCTCATGGAACCGGTGTTATTGCGGGAGGCAGTATGCGCGCGGTTTTGGAAAGCGCTGGGATTACCGACGTTCTTGCCAAGTCGCTTGGTTCTGCCAATCCGCACAATGTGGTGAAAGCAACTTTTAAAGCGTTGGCCATGTTGAGAGAGCCTATTCGTGTTGCGAAGACAAGAAGCATTTCTTTAAAGAAAGTTTTTAACGGGTAAACCAAATTCCCAAAAGGGGTAATCGCGGTTTTATTTTAAAATAATTTTATCATTTAAAATCCCCTTCAGGGGACAGGGGTATATGAAAAAAATAAAAGTAACATTAATAAAAAGTGGAATAGACAGACCGGAGCGTCAGAAGCTCACCCTGAAAGCGCTTGGACTTGGCAAACTTCACAGGGTGAAAGAGCATGAAGCTACGCCGCAGGTATTGGGAATGATCCGAAAAGTAGATCATTTGGTGAAAGTTGAAGAAATAAATGGATAATGCATAATGATCAGTGATAATCTTGCTCGTTTGATTATACATGGTCAATTAATAAGCGAGGGTGATTTCCCGTTAAGTAAAAATCAACACAATGAAATTACACAGCATCAAGCCTGCAAAAGGCTCAGTTCATAAGGAAAAAAGATTGGGCAGGGGGGAAGCTTCCGGTAAAGGCGGGACTTCAACAAAAGGTAACAAGGGCGGACAAAGCCGTGCAGGATACCAACGTAAAATGGCGCATGAAGGTGGGCAGATGCCGATTCAAAGGCGCTTACCAAAACGCGGTTTCAAAAACATCAATCGGGTAGAATACAAGGTTTTCAACCTTGGTCAGGTCGATCATTTAAGCGAAAAGTACAGCATCACCGAATTTTCAGTTGAAAATTTATATACCAATGGACTGATAAGCCGTACAGACCGCGTGAAAATATTGGGGAACGGTGAAGTAAAAACGAAATTGAAATTTATGATCAACGCCATAAGCGAGAAGGCAAGGCAGGCTATCGAAGAGTCCGGCGGGACAATAGAAATTCTGAAATAAAATTATGTAACTTGCATAACGCATAAAAAAATGCGTTTTTTCGTTTTAGATTTTGTATAAAAACCAAGTCATTTTGTGAATAAACTTTTTCAAACACTTAGAAATATCTGGAGTATCGATGAACTCAAGAGTAAAATACTCGTTACGCTATCTCTGGTATTGATATTTCGTTTTGGTGTCCACATCGTGCTGCCGGGGATTGATCCTTCAAAACTTACTGGTCTTGCCGGTACAAAAACAGGCGCATTAAGTTTAATCGATGCATTTTCCGGCGGGGCTTTTTCACAAGCTTCGATATTGGCATTGGGAATCATGCCATATATATCCGCTTCGATTTTTATGCAGTTGATGACGATCCTGGTACCTCAAATGCAAAAGGTTCAGAAGGAAGGGGAAAGCGGCAGAAAGAAAATTAACCAATGGACAAGATACCTTACCGTTGGGGTCACAGCTGTACAGGCAGGGGCGTATGTTGGTTTCTTACACAAAATGGGGGAGGGCGCAATTCTGGACGCCTATGCACCATATTTCTGGTTATCGACCATCATCGTTCTCACCTCAGGTACTTTATTTGTAATGTGGCTTGGTGAAAAAATCACAGATAAAGGTTTAGGGAATGGAACATCATTAATCATCATGATTGGAATTTTGGCACGCTTGCCAAATGCTTTTATACAGGAATTTAATGCTAAGATTGCGGCGGGCAGTGGAGGCATTTTAATTTTTATCATTGAAATTGCCATTCTTATTGCAATAATTATGGGGCTGATCGTATTGATACAAGGAGTGAGAAAGGTTCCGGTGAATTATGCAAAACAAATTGTTGGCAATCGTCAATTTGGTGGCGCGCGCCAATTCTTACCTCTAAAAGTTAACAGCGCAGGTGTAATGCCTATCATTTTTGCGCAAGCAATTATGTTTTTGCCAACCTTAATTTCTTATACAAGTTTTGAAAGTAAAGAAGGAATATTGCAAATATTTTCGGATTCCAAGAATTACATCCACATGCTTATTTATGCGGTGGTGGTAATCGGATTTACCTTTTTATATACCGCATTAATATTTAATCCAAAACAGATTGCGGAAGATTTAAAACGTAACAATGGTTTCATTCCTGGTGTAAAACCCGGTCAGCCGACCGTTGATTATATCGGTAATGTTATGGATAAAATTACTTTGCCGGGTGCCGTATTGCTTGCCGTTGTGGGTATATTACCAGGGTTCGCTCAACGGCTTGGTGTGACACAGGGATTCGCTGCCTTCTTCGGCGGAACTTCCTTATTGATCATGGTTGGTGTCATTCTGGACACCTTACAGCAGATCGAAACACAATTGTTGATGAGACAGTACGATGGGTTGATGAAAAGCGGAAGAATCCAGGGGCGTCAGTCTGTAACATCTACAGCCATATAAAATTTTAATTTATTTTTCAAAAAACCTGTTAGGTCAAAACTTAACAGGTTTATTTTTGTAGTTAAGAAAAGCATCCGGCGATATTCAAATGATCTATTACAAGACACAGGCTGAAATTGAACTGATTCGTGCGAGTTGCGCCATTGTAGAAATGGCACTTGCAGAAGCTGCAAAATTTCTTAAACCCGGTGTTACCACAAAACAACTGGATGAGAGAATTGAAGAGTTAATTCTGGATCATCAAGCCATCCCTTCTTTTAAAGATTATCGCGGCTTCCCTTTTGCCAGTTGTCTTTCGGTTAATGAAGCAGTCGTTCATGGTTTCCCTTCCGATAAGGAATTAAAGGAAGGCGATATTGTTTCTGTTGATGTCGGCGCGTTTAAAAACGGATTTCACGGCGATAGCGCATATACGTTTGCGTTAGGTGATCCCGGCGAAGCGGTTTTAGAACTAATGCGTGTTACAAAAGGATCATTGTATAAAGGAATTGAAAAGGCAACAGCCGGTAATCGTATTGGAGATATATCTTTTGCCGTGCAAGATTACGCTGAGAGAAGACATGGTTATGGAATTGTTCGCGAACTTGTAGGACATGGACTGGGCAGGCATTTACATGAAGATCCTCAGGTTGCAAATTATGGGCGAAGAGGAACCGGAGTAAAAATGCAGGAAGGTTTAGTGATCGCTATTGAACCGATGGTTAATCTCGGAACAAAGGATGTATACTACGATGAAGATGGCTGGACGGTTCGCACAAAAGACCATAAACCGGCAGCACATTTTGAACACACTGTTTGCGTTCAAAAAATGAAAGCAAATGTTTTATCTTCTTTTGCTGAAGTGGAAAAAGCGGAAAATGAGAACCCTAATCTGTTCTCCATTAAATAATTTCGATAGCGGCCCGAATAGATCGGATGCCCGGCAGGAAATAAAAAAATGATGGTTGGCACAAACAGTCAACGAGGTCCAAATTCGGGTTTTCTGACCTTATGCATCCGCCATCACACATGCTCACTTATACAACAGTTCGTAGTATTCATGCGCCATGCGACCGGCGTCAAATTGAAAACGTACGTCACGCATTCCGTTTTTTGCAATGTGGCGCCAGGTATTATAATCATCGTAGTATAATGGCAAGATTTCGTTTTCTAATATTTCGTACAATTTTTTCAAATCGTATTCATCCTGTTCCTGTACGGTCATGTTGGCGTAATCAGCCTTTGGCACCACAAATCCGTTATGTCCATGATTAATGAATTCGGGGATCCATCCATCGTCAGTCGAAAAATTTACTGCGCCGTTCATCGCGGCGGTCATGCCACTTGTTCCCGAAGCTTCACGCGGAACCCGCGGATTATTCAACCAACAATCTGCGCCCTGTTTTAATCGCTTTGATAACCCCAGCTCATATCCAATAACTACAGCGACATTTTTATATTCCTTGCTTAAGTGAACAAGATTGTTAAATTCATTTATTGCCGGATAATCCATCGGGTAAGGCTTTCCGGCCCAAATAATCTGAACAGGATATTTTAAATCTGAAGTAAGTTTATTGAATTTTTCCTTATTCCACGTGAGCATTTCCGCGCGTTTGTATCCGGCAAATCTTCTTGCCCAAATTATGGTAAATATATTCGGATCAAATATTTTTCCCGTTTGATCGGCAACTATTTCAAAAGTCCTTTTCTTTAAATATTTCTTTCTGTCGTCCCACCAATAATCATCATTTTCATCCATTTTTTTGTACAACTGTTTGTCAGACCAATAACTCCAATTTTGTGCATTGGTGATGGAAATTATCGGGCATATATTGGCGTACTTGCTCCACATGGCTCTTGAAACATCGCCATGCAATTTAGAAACACCGTTTGCAATATGAGCAAACCGTAAAGCAGCCAAAGAATGGTTGAATGCATCATCTTCATTGCCCGTTAATTTTTTTGTTTCTTCCACAGTCAATCCGCAGAAGTAGCTCATTTTATGGCACAGGTAAATATCGTGTTTTTCATTTCCGGCTTCTTCCGGGGTGTGTGTGGTGAACACCATCCGCTTTTTAACTTCGTCAATATTTTTGTTGAATTTCTGATAAAGATAAAATGCCGAGCTTATTCCATGCGCTTCATTCAAATGATACAACTCTGGATTGAATCCCAATTCGTCAATCAATTTTGCTCCGCCAACACCCAATAAAATAAATTGAGCAACTTTTGTTGCTACATTCGCATCATAGAGACGATGCGTAATGGTTTGAGAAACGTAATCATTTTCCGGAAGATCGGTGCTTAATAAAAATAGCGGAGCGCTCTTGAATGTTTTAGGATTTAAATACCATGCTTTTACCCAAACAGGATGTTCATGAATATTTATTTGAAATTTAATTCCGGTATCTTCTAAAAAACTATATTGTTTTTCGAGCCAGGTAACCTGCAAGGTTTGGTCCTGGTTACGAGCCTGGTCGTAATATCCATATTTCCATAAAATGCCTACAGCCATTAAGTTCTGGCGCAATTCATAAGCGCTTCTCAAATGGGAACCAGCTAAAAATCCCAATCCGCCACTATAAATTTTGAGCGGTTGATGCACGGCAAACTCCATAGAGAAATAAGCAACCTTTTTCTTGTATCGTTCATCAATCTGATAAGGCACAGCAAAATTGTTGAAACTCATAAGCTATTTTCTTTCTTTTACCTATATTTTTCTTACAAAGGGACGCAATATAACGGATAAAATTGAATTGGATTGTGTGAATTTGACACAGACCCTTTTTTTGCAGAAACGATCGGTTATAAACCGATATTATTTTGATTTTTTCGAAGATTTCTTCTTCAACTCTTTTTTCTTTTTATAGGATCCTTCAAACAGGCATTTGATGTCCCGATGACTTCCGCATGCCGATGTTTCCCTTATAAAAACATTGTTGTCTTTAAAGGAAAATTGTATTCCGCACGGGTCATTGCTGCCGGAATGATATTGAGCCGTGTAAGCATTGATGAATTTGGCTGTTCCTTTTAATTCGCCTTTACAATCTCCATTGTCTTTCTCGAAATGAATAAAGAAAATAAACCGTGAAACATCTTTTAAATCGCGCACAGATATGAAATTTCTTTTGTCCTGAAGATAATCGCCGGACAATGGGCGCTTATGCGGTAAGGTGTCGATAGGATTAATAACAGCAAGATTTTTTTGACTGGGATCGTTTGATTCGGTCAGAATAAACATGAATTTACCTGCATCATTATATATATAGTCATCTTTTTTATAGAGCAATTCCCCTGCGGAATTTTTATGCTGATGTGTTATGATGAGGGTGTACTTGGCATCGAGCGTAGCGACGGCGTGATAGCCTTCATCCTGCTGTGCAAATAGCACCCTCGCGGCTGAAAATTTCTTTTCTTTGGTAAAACAACTGAGAAACACCATTCGTTTTTCTGAATTAATTGCATTGAAAAACAAATAGTATTCATTTTTGCCTGCCTGAGATTTACCAAGCAAATAGATTTTTGGCTTTGCCATTTTCCCAAAATGTCGGATGAGTATACTGTCCGGGAAAAATTTAGTAAAGGTTTTATAGTTTACAAAGAATGAATCGTTTTGATCATCAGCAAGTAAATCATCAGTTATTTCATAAGGCAAACTGATTTGAGGGAAGGCATCTATAAAATCAGAAATGCCGGGATTAGGGTTTTCATTTAAAGAAACTTTTTTGCTTTTGCAGGAAAAGAAAAAGGGGAGAAAGACAAATACCAGTAAAAGGTTTCTAAACATAGAAAAATGAAAATGATTTCCAGCTTTAAATATACTTATTTGGAAAGATAACATCAATAAGCCTGCCGATTATTTGATATTCATTTATTAATTACTTTCGCCATTCAGGAAAGAAAATAAAGATGGATGATTCAGCGCACAATGGTTCTCATAATTTCTATTCGCTAAAAAATGTTTTGTTTTCACTGATTGTTTCAGCCGGATATTTGTTGCTTTCAATGATTGTTGTTGGTTTTAAAGCCGACCAGTTGATGCTGATGGCGTTGTTCAATGCCTTTTATTTTATTTCTTCCAAAACAAGAAAATTCATACTTGCTTTTTCGGTATTCATTGTTTACTGGATAATTTTCGATTATATGAAAGCTTTTCCCAACTACCGTTATCATGATGTTCATATTGAATCTTTATACAATGATGAAAAAAATGTTTTCGGAATTAGGTCAGGCAGCGTTCTGTTAACGCCAAATGAGTATTTCTTGCAACATCAGCAGGTCTGGTTAAATGTCATCACCGGAGTTTTTTATTTATGCTGGGTGCCGTTACCTTTAGCATTTGCGGCGATATTATTTTTTAAGAACAAGAAATATTTTTTTTACTTTTCATTGACTTTTTTACTGGTAAATATTCTTGGCTTTATTGTATATTATATTTACCCCGCAGCGCCACCGTGGTACGTTCAGCAATATGGATTTGATTTTATTCCTGCAACCCATGGCAATACCGCAGGCTTGCAACGATTTGACGACTTTTTTCACGCCCGCATATTCGCTGGAATATACAGCAAAAGCTCAAACGTTTTTGCGGCCATGCCATCCCTGCACGCCTCATATCCCCTGCTCGTATTATTTTATGGATTGAAATATAAATTTGGCTACTGGAATTATCTTTTTTTTACTATTATGATTGGAATATGGTTCGCTGCTGTGTACAACAGTCATCACTATGTCCTGGATGTTTTGGCGGGGATTGCCTGTGGCTTCACAGGTCTTATTGTTTTCTTGCTGTTCGCAGAAAAAACATCCCTGGGAAAAAAAATAATAGATAAAATGATTAGAGGTACCTCATGAATACCTCTTAATGTTTCTGCGCTATCTGCGGCAATTCTTCTTTGTTGATTACTTCCATAGCCTTTTTAACCGCCGGATCATATGTGTTGGCTACTTCAAAATATCCATCTATCTGCCACATTTGCCTTGCCAACAACGCCTTGGTTTGCTGTTGCAGGATTATTTTGTCATTTGGTGGAATATTTCTAACGTTTATGGTGTCTTTTTCGGCAAAGGTTGCCAGACTGTGCCATAGTTTTTCTTCGCCATGAAAATTTGCAATAAAATCCGCAGCGGTTTTATACTGGTTTAAATCTTTTTGATTTTGCATATAATAGAGATAGACAAATCGGCTGAGCATGCCCGATATATACATCGAAGTGAGACTTTTTGAAATAGTATTGGTATCAAACGCAACGAAAATATCAGGCGTGATTCCGCCGCCGCCATAAACCGTTCTTCCACCTTTTGTTTTATAAGCCATCCCGGTATGGCTGGACGAAGTATCGCCGTGCAAAACCTCACCATCATGAAAACGTTTCAGCAATTCTTCATTATATGCTTCGTGATCGTTCTTATTGTACGGCTTTTGAATACTACGACCAATAGGGGTGTAATATCTTGCTATGGTCAAACGCAACGCGGATCCATCACTAAGCTGATATTGTTCCTGGACCAATCCCTTTCCAAATGTTCTTCTTCCGATTATTGTTGCACGATCCCAATCCTGTAATGCACCAGTTAAAATTTCACTTGCCGAGGCAGTGCGTTCATCTACCAATAAGATCAATTTTACTTTTTCAAACAATCCGTCGCGAACACAACGATATTCTGTTTTTTGAGAATGTAAACCCTGGGTGTAAACAATCAGTTTATCCTGATCTAAAAAATCATCAGCAATGTCGACGGCTTCTCCCAAAATGCCACCGCCATTGTCGCGCAGATCGAGAACCAGTTTTTTCAAACCCTGCTGTTGCAGTTTCATCATTGCTTCCACAAACTCCCTGTGAGTCGTTTCAGAAAATTTATTGATGCGGATGTAACCGGTTTCTTTATCCAGCATATAGGATGCATCTATAGACGGCAGGGGAATTGATCCCCGTATTATGTTTAATTGCCTTGCCGTATTATTTCGCATAATAGTTACCGTTACATTGCTTGCTCCCGGACCACGTAAAAACTTTTTGATCCTGTCGCCGTTAATGCCGTTGCCTGCTACAACGGAATCATTCACCTTGATAAATTTATCACCTACCTGCAATCCGGCTTTTTCACTCGGACCGTTTGCCAGCACGTTGGTTACATTGACCGTGTCATCAAAAATTTGAAACTCAACCCCTATGCCCTCAAAATTACCTTCCAGATCTTCATTTATTTCTCCCAAATCCATAGCAGGAATAAAAACGGAATGGGGATCAAGATGCGCCAGCATTCCTTCAATCGCCTCATCGCCAAGGGAGTCCATATTTACCGGGTCAACGTATCGTTGATTGACCAGGTCAATTACCTGCTGCACCGGAACGCGTTTGGTGGTTTTAAAAAAACCGGAGCCCCCAATATTCGGATACAGACGGTATCCGATCAACATGCCAAAGATCATAACCATAGCAAACAATATTGGGAGCCAGACCTGTAGTTTCTTCATTCGAGTTTTATTAAATAAATAGCATGCAAATTAAGCAATGATGGTCAATGGTCAATCGTGAATTGTCAATAATTGCTAAACGGTAATTTACATTTATAAATTGTAATCAAAGACTGATTTTGGATCCAGCGCATCTAACTCCAGGCAGGATCCTCGTGTCGAAATCCGTCCATAGGCATTGTTTGCGCCGGGGGCGCATTTCGGTTTGAATTGCTTAAAAATATTGCCTGCTCCATGCTGAAAACTCAAAACCGAAAACTCAAAATTCACCATTATCTTCGTTTCATGAATATTTTAATCGCCGACAGCGGTGCGACTAAATGCGAATGGTGCCTTTTAAGCAACGGCAAAAAGAAATTTATTAATACGCAGGGAATCAATCCATACTTTTTGAACGATCAGCAAATTGAAAATTTGATAAGAAAGGAACTTGAACCCAAACTCAGAAAAATAAATATAAATGAAGTTCATTACTATGGCACGGGGTTGGGTAATCCTGAAAACGTAAGGATTTTAAGAAAATCTATAAAAAGTATTTTTCCTAAAGCAAAAATTGAAACGCACGACGACATGCTTGCTGCAGCACGCGCTTTATGCGGCAATCAAAAGGGTGTTTGCAGCATTCTTGGCACAGGAAGTAATTCTTGTTTTTTTGACGGAAAGAAGAATGTGAAGGGAAGCCCCGGATTAGGGTATATCCTGGGAGATGAAGGGAGCGGCGCTTATCTCGGAAAAAAAGTCTTGCAATATTATTTGTACAACACTTTTGATGAAGAACTCAGGTACCGATTTGATGCAAAATATACAACCAATCGTATTGAAGTATTGGAGAATGTCTACAAAAAACCGTTACCAAACCGGTATCTGGCAACATTTGCTATTTTTCTTGCAGAGAATCGCGGTCATTACATGATCGAGAATATTATCGAAGATGGCCTGAATGATTTTTTCTTTCTGCATTTGTGCAAATACAATGAAACTTGGAAATTTCCGGTTCATTTTGTGGGTAGCGTGGCATATGGTTTTTGCGATGTTATAAAAGAATTGTGCGATTCCTATGAATTTGAACTCGGTACCATATTGCAAAAGCCGATGGAGGGTCTCATTGCGTTTCACGGTAAACAATAAATAACGGAAAGTGGATTATTGACATTTGATATGATTCAATTTCCATATTCAAAATAGTATTCGATTTAGAGAATAATTAATTATCAATTTTCAATCTTAACATGTCTTTCGAAAAAATTACAGAAGAACCCGGGAGGTACCGTCAACTGGAAAAAATGAGCATTCATGAAATCCTTACAAACATTAATCAGGAAGATTATGAAGTGCCGATCGCTGTACAAAAAGCAATCCCGCAAATTGAAAGATTGGTAGCTGTTATCAGCGACAAAATGTTAACCGGCGGAAGATTATTTTATATCGGTGCGGGAACAAGCGGCAGGTTAGGCATCCTTGATGCAAGCGAAATTCCGCCAACCTACGGTTTGCCATACGGGCTCATTGTAGGCATCATTGCAGGTGGCGACGAAGCTATTCAAAAGCCGGTTGAAAATGCGGAAGACGACAACATGCAGGGCTGGCTGGATTTACAGGAGTATTCGATTTCCCAAAACGATATAGTGATTGGAATTGCCGCAAGCGGAACAACTCCCTATGTTATCGGCGCATTGGAAGAAAGCAGGAAAAATCAAATTGTAACGGCGTGCATTACTTGCAATCCGGGTTCGCCATTATCAAAGCAAGCAGATTATCCAATTGAAGTTGTTGTCGGTCCCGAGTTTATAACGGGCAGTACAAGGATGAAAAGTGGCACCGCGCAAAAACTGGTATTGAATATGATCTCCACAACCGTGATGATCCAAATCGGAAGGGTAGAAGATAATAAAATGGTCAACATGCAATTGACGAATAGTAAACTGATAGACCGCGGTACAAAAATGCTAATGGAAAAAACGAATATGAGAGATTACGAAAAAGCGAAAGCACTTTTGTTGAAATATGGAAGCGTAAAGAAAGCAGAAATGTTTGTCTCGCGTGATTTGTAACGCACTGACTTGGCCACGGAGGTGCTTTACGTGAAAAGGAATACATCGTTTACGAGCGATTTCGTTTTTACACAACCCGATGCTTTCATTGCACCTGCAACTTCTGCTATGTTTTGAAAAGCACATCAAGGTCCCCGGCCTATGAGATTGCATTTTTTCACAAATACGCAATAATTTTTATTTGGAAATGATTTTTTGTTGGTTGTAAATTGCGCGTATGCATGACATTGAACCATTTTATAATTGGCGACATATTTATGTGAGCGAGGAAGATGAGCGTTCGCCTTTTTATGGACGTGTGTATTCGGAGTTTCAGTTTACGCAAACCATTTACAATTATTACATTCACCCTCAGTGGGATGATTTTGGCTCGCGGACCTTGTACATGAAAGTGCTGATGGCCGATTATGAAGAGCGATATGTGGTCATTGAATTATTTGGTGAATGGAACGATGCCATTGAAAACGATATTATGGAAATGAAACGTGAAGTGATGGATGTCTTTTTGGGAGAAGGCATCAATAAATTTATTTTAATCGCTGAAAATGTGTTGAACTTTCATAGCGGGGATAAAGATTATTACGAAGAATGGTATGATGAAGTGAGTGATGCGGATGGTTGGATCGTATGTCTTAATATGCCCGCGCAAACACGAGCTGAATTCAGCAGAATAAAATTGAATCGTTACATTGAACTCCAGGAAATTGACAATTGGCGCATTTATAAACCGTTTCATTTGTTTAAAAAAATTGACGAGTTGATTTTGAAAAGATTGAAATAATGATGATGAATGAGCAAAAACAGAATACTGCATGTTCTGCACCCTACGGGCAATATATTCCTTGCTGCTTTGCGCTTTTGTGAGAATATGACAAAATAATTTTTGAATGTTGAAATAAGTCTTTATTTTTGAGATTCGTTATGATTACGACAAAGGCATACCGTTATTTTTACTTTTATTTTTACTTTACAAGTAGACCGGGAATGCTTTTGTTAACAGCTAAATAAAATATCGTTTAACAATAGTGAATCCCGGCTCAAAAGCCGGGATTTTTATTTTATCACCATGAGTAAAAAAGTTTCGATACAGGGCTACGAAGGAAGTTTTCACCAGGAAGCTGCGCGGCATTTTTTTGGAAAGCAGGTCGAAGTAATTCCATGCGCCACGTTTCGCGAAGTGGTGAAGATCGCTTCGAATAAAAAAGAAAGTGACGGCGGCGTGATGGCCATTGAAAACTCCATTGCAGGAAGCATTTTACCAAATTATAATTTGTTGCAGAAAAGCAACTTGCGAATAGCTGGAGAGATTTATTTGCACATCGGTCAAAACCTTATGGTGAATCCGGGCGTAACTTTGAAAGATATCCGGGAAGTTCATTCTCACCCAATGGCAATTCAGCAGTGCCTGGAATATCTTGATAAATATGATTGGAAACTGGTTGAATCGGAAGATACTGCACTAAGTGCCAAACATGTTCATCAGCACAGAAGCAAACATATTGCGGCGATTGCCAGCAAACTGGCCGCGGAATTATTCGGGTTAAACATGATCGCCCCCAATATTCAAACCATGAAAAAAAATTACACAAGATTTTTAATCATTCAAAGGGAAGATGTCGCGCTGAAAATTGACAATGCAGATAAAGCTTCCCTGAATTTTCATACGGACCATTCGCGGGGAAGTCTTGCGCGTGTGCTGACAAAAATTGCAGAAGGTGGAATAAATCTCAGTAAACTGCAATCATTTCCGATTCCCGGTAGCGATTGGGAATATTCATTTCATGTGGATATGGAATTTGAAACGATGGAACAATTCAACAAAGTAATCGAGAATATACATCCGTTAACAGCAGGTTTAAAAATCTACGGAGTATATAAAAAGGGCAAAACGGTGTGAGCTCGCGGAAGTGATGCCTGTAGGAAGATGGCGGTTGGGTTTTCTTTGCGCGATAAACTTAATCAAGGAAAAAATGATATCACTGTCTGCTCACCTCATCGGGTAATGACCATTGCGAATGGCAACAATTAACAATAAAATGATGATTAATACAAGCAAACGTCTTGATGGCATCGGTGAATATTATTTCTCCCAAAAGCTCCGTGAAATTGATGAGCTAAACAAGCAGGGTAGAAATATCATCAACCTGGGAATTGGCAGCCCGGATTTACCACCACATCCCGACGTAATAAAAACACTGCAGGAAGAAAGCGCAAAATCTACGGTACATGCATACCAAAGTTATAAAGGCTCACCGGTTTTACGGAACGCCATTGCAGGCTGGTATAAAAGATGGTATGACGTTGAACTTAATCCGGAAACGGAAATTCTGCCATTAATCGGCAGTAAGGAAGGCATCATGCATATATGCATGACATATTTTGAAGACGGAGGTGGGGTACTTGTCCCGAATCCAGGTTACCCGACTTATTCAAGTGCTATCAAGCTTTCCGGAGCGAAACCGATTTATTATCCATTGAAACAAGAAAATAATTATTATCCAGATTTGACTCAGTTACAAAAACTAATTGATGAAAATTCAACATCAAGTCCAATCAAGGGAATATTTGTCAATTATCCACATATGCCAACAGGGCAATTGCCGTCTAAAGATTTTTTTGAACACCTTGTTGGGTTTGCGAAAATGCACGATATTTTAATCATTCATGATAATCCCTACAGTTTTATCTTGAATGAATCCCCAATGAGCTTGCTGAGTGTTAAGGGCGCAAAGGACGTGGTGATCGAATTGAATTCTTTAAGCAAATCGCAAAATATGGCCGGTTGGCGGGTAGGTATGCTCGTTAGTAACAAACTTAAGGTTGATGATGTATTGCGTTTTAAAAGTAATATGGATAGCGGAATGTTTTTACCCGTCCAATTGGCTGCTGCGAAGGCGCTTTCTCTTGGTAAAGATTGGTACGACAGCGTGAATGCCGTCTATAGAAAACGAAGAGAAAGGGTTTTTGAATTGCTTGATTTATTAAAATGCGAATATTCAAAACAACAGGCTGGCATGTTTGTTTGGGCAAAAGTGACTGCTCGT
>DATGFZ010000323.1:0-4040 GCA_035308805.1 Puia sp.
AAAATACAAACGGGGTTTTACTTTTTAATTCTTTTTTCCATCGCACAATATTTCTTGTTCCCGCTAATACCTTTTCTAAATTCCCGCCTATCCGATATTGTTCGTAAACCTCCTGGCTTGTGCCGTCAATAGAGATGATCAGCCGGTCTAATCCGCTTTCTACAGTTTTTTTTGCATTGGTATCATTCAGATAATGTGCATTTGTGGATGTTGCGGTATAAATTCCTTTTTTGGAAGCGTATCGAACCATTTCTAAAAATTCAGGATTTAAATATGGTTCTCCCTGGAAATAAAAGATCAGGTACAGGAGATCTTTGTATACCTGATCAATCGTGTCCCGAAAAAAATTTTTCTCCAGCATTCCGGTTGGTCGGGTAAAGGCGCGCAACCCGCTCGGACATTCAGGGCAACGCAAATTACAGGAAGTGGTTGGCTCAACGGAAACAGAGACGGGATAACCCCACTGGACGGGTTTTTTTGTCCACTTGCTGATATAATAACTGCATAAAACCTTAGTTCCGTTCCAAGCGCGGCGCGGAGTAAGCTTTGACAAAAGGTTAATGCTGTCATTTAAATTGAATGCAGGCATACTTGTAAAATTAGCCTGCAAAATTGAAAGCGCAATGTGTAGATAAAGCTTTTTGATAATAATAACCAGGGATGCTTAATATTGTTTTTGTTGCAGGAAGTTTATTTTAGCAAACTGCAAAAAAAAGTATGCCTCGAAGAAAAAAGAAAAATATACGCTGGAAAATTGCTCTGTACTTATTGATTGCGGCGATTTCAGTATTGGCTTATTTTGCATTGTATGATTGGTGGCTGGAAAGAAGAGCGCATTTTGTGCGTTATCCAGAATTTGGAATTGACATTCCTGTAAATTATGCGATCCACGGCATCGATGTGTCAAAATATCAAAACATTATTGACTGGCAATCTGTAAAGGGCATGAGTGTGAACGATGTTCAGATCAATTTCGTATTTATTAAGGCGACCGAAGGTTTGAATGATCAGGATGATTATTTCCCGCGCAATTGGAAAAAAGCAAAAAACGCAGGATTGGTACGAGGTGCTTATCATTTTTTTCTTGCCACCAAAAGTGGAAAGGAGCAAGCTGAAAATTTTATTAATTCAGTAAAATTAGAGCCGGGCGATTTGCCTCCCGCAATCGATGTTGAGCAAACTTACGGAGTTCCCATAAATCTGATACAGGAACGCGTTAAAGAATGGCTGGAAACAATTCAAAATTATTATGGCGTAATGCCCATCATTTATACCAATGTCGAATTTTATAAACAGGTATTAAAAGATGATTTTGATGCCTATCCGTTGTGGGTCGCCCATTATCTCCAAAAAGAAAGACCGAGAATTTACCGGGATTGGATGTTCTGGCAACACAATGAAAGCGGAAGGGTAAATGGCATTGTTACAAAAGTTGATTTTAATGTTTTTAGCGGTGACTCTATTGATTTTAAGAAATTGCTGATGAATTAAAATAGTCATTTATGGCAGGTTATCGCGAAAATTCCCCATCAGGAAACCAGCGGAAAATTATTTATCTTTCTCCATACAAATAATTGCGAGCATGAGCAGCATGGAGCCCGAAGTAAAAAATTTTCTGAAAAAAATAGTTTCGTCCATTTTTATGGCTTTATTGTGGCTGATGCTGAATTCGATTCTCGGAATTTACTTTAATTTACTTTTTATTGAAACCAAAATAAGTATTGGCAATATTATCTGCTATATCATTTTTGTTGCAAGCCTTGCAGTACTAATTTTATTTTATTATCGCACATGGAAAACCAAATTTCCGCACGGCTGATCGCTCATCAACTGGTGTGATCAACAACGATTACCCATTTATTTTTGATTTTTCGTAAGAGTAAGGTATATATTCCCCCAACATCACCTGGTCCTCGTTTTAAAAACCATCTCCCCACAACAAAATAATATTCGGGCGAAAGTTTTTTGATTCTCAATAAAGTGAAAAACAGCTTGCCCATTTTTGCCGAATCGTTGTAATTTTTCTTGTAATTGGCCAATGTATTCAAGTATCCATAAGTGATCCCGCCATGCCCAACGAACATTAAGGAATCATTATTCCAATAAGTCTTCATAAACTCATCAATACTGCCTTTGTTCCAGGCAGAAACCTGGTTTGCCAAAACTGTCTTGATTGCAGTTTCGTCAGGATTTTGTGCTGAAGCTTTTAAAAAAATATTGGCTGCAAGCAGCAAAAAAATTATTTTTCTCATGGTATTTCCAATTTTTCCCAAGTTAATAAATAACCTATTCCCTTGTAATTGAGGCAATTTAGTCACTTTTTCAGGTAAAATAAGAATGCGCTATTTCATAATACAACTAAAAATATTATTTTAGAGGTTCAGCACTACCTCGACTCTCGAATTTCCCTTCCATCGAAGAACCACCGGCAAGATCCTTTTTGTAAATTATTGGTAAATACTAATTAAATCATGAAAAGAATATGGATTGTTCTTCTCTTTTGTGTTAACTATGGCAACGCCCAAGGTCTTCTCCAGGTAGGTATACTGGGAGGAGGTTCTGGTTATTCGGGCGATCTTACCAGTGACAACATCTCGCTTAAAACTATTCGAGGTGCAGGAGGGGTTCAGGCAAGGTATATTATTGGTGATTACATTTCCATTCGCGGAGGAATAAATTATAGCAGGGTGGGAGCAAAAGATAAAGAAAGCGGTGATTCCAGTATTTTATCCCGCAACCTTAGTTTTGAAACGAATATATTGGAAGCAAACGTTGTTGGGGAAGTTAATTTACTATCTCCGGAAGTTTTTAGTGTCTATCCCTATCTTTTTCTCGGGGTCGGATATTTTCATTTTAACCCTTATACGTATGACAACAGCGGTAAAAAGGTTTACTTGCGCCCGCTATCCACTGAAGGTGAAGGGTTGCCGGGAACAGGGAAAAAAATGTATTCTCTTAACCAAATATGTATCCCGCTTGGTGCCGGGTTTAAATGGAACCTGAGCCAGGATTTTACCGTAGGTTTTGAACTTGGTCTTCGAAAACTTTTTACAGATTATCTTGATGATGTCAGTACACGTTATCCCAATTATAATGAACTGCTGACCGATCGGGGAATAGAAGCAGTTTCCCTTTCTTACAGAGGCACCGGTGATTTTCCAAGCGGTCGTTTAAGAGGCAACTACAAGAAAAAAGATACTTATTACACTTTCGGGTTAAATCTTTTTTACTCCGTCGGAAACGAGGAAGCAAAAGGAAAATATGGAAATCCGGGAAGACTCTATTGATATGGACATATGAAAAAAATTTATTGTCTTTCTACCTGTGATTCATGCAAAGCAATATTAAAGGATATTGACGCCAAAAAAAAAGGGTTTGAGTTACAAGATATAAAATCGGAAAAAATTACACCTGCCCAATTGGATGAAATGAAAAAATTGGCGGGCAGTTATGAAGCGTTGTTCAGCCGCAGGGCGATCAAATATAAAACGCTCGGACTAAGAGAAAAACTACTCCGCGAAGTGGATTACCGCAAGTTCATTTTAGAAGAATATACTTTTTTAAAAAGACCTGTAGTTATTCTCAATAACAAAATTTTTGCGGGGAGCGAGAAGAAAACCGTTGAAGAACTGAAAAAATCGATTGGTTGACGAAGGGAGTTTTATTCTTTGCACAAGCTTGTGTTTTTCGGTTTTTTTCCCGCTCAGCGTATTGCTGTGATATCCGGGGTTAACTTATAATTCTCAGCTTCGCGTAATTAAGCATTATCTTTTTTTCTCCATTTAAATCAAATTTCACGGTAGCGATCGGATTGTGTGCACTTCCTTCCATTTTCATTACTTCGCCAAAACCAAATTTCAGGTGTTCCACTCTTTGTCCTTCTTGTAAATTAGACGTATCACTCGCTGCAAAATCTTTTGAAGGAATATGCTCAACACTCTGCGGACGGCTATTGGTTGATAAATAAGATGGCCTGCTCCCCGCAGCTCGTTGTTCGTTGCCGGCAGTCCGATTTTCATTTCCAAACCCCCGGTTCATTC
>DATGFZ010000324.1:0-8881 GCA_035308805.1 Puia sp.
GATCTGGGCATACAGCTCCTGCGTGTCAACAGTTGGTTCATCTGAGGGCGTCTGTTTCTCAAAAGCAGCAGACATATTTTCCAGAAAAGCTGCTTTCCATTGAGAGATCATTACAGGATTTACTTCAAATTCCTTGGCTAATTGAGCCAATGTTTTTTGATTTTTTACAGCTTCAAGCGCCACCCGGGCCTTGAAAGCTGGCGAAAATTTTCGACGTGTTTGCTTTTTCATTTGAGATAGTTAAATTACAAAAAAAATTAACTAGCCCGGTGGTCTGAATTTTGGGGAGTGATATAAAAGTATATTCAACAAAGTCTTACCTAAAATATTAAAATTCTTGTTAGTCATATTATAGATTTATACTTAGTTTCTCTCGCCTGCAAGCAAGCAAAGGTTAATTTCACTTGAAGCAAGATTATTTCGCAACAAAATTGATAGTATATTTTTCGTGCAAATGCGCCGTTATAATTTTCCCTCCATTTCTTTCAGAATATTTATCACTTCTTTCGCTGATATTGCAAACTCTTGTTTTGCTAATTCGTAATTATTTCTTATCCAATCAACAACATCCATTGTAAGTCTAATTTTCTTGTCTCTTTTTTTTCTGTTATCCAATTCCACTTGCATTTCTTTCACAGAATCTGAAAATCGTTCTGGATAGTATTCTTCAAAATTATCTTTGGAAAAATTCATAAAATGTTTTGGGGGCCAATTTTTGAAACTATTTCGTATGCTTTCAATATGTTTTTTTCCTTCCTTATCACCGTCAGCTATTATCCATGCTCTTTCATTATAAATGGAATTGCTATTAATAAACACAAATATTCTTAAGAAATCATGAAACCTTGGTTCCATATCAGCAGCTCCACTAGCTGCAATTGTTTTGATTTTATTCAGCATTGATGGAATGAATGCCGGGATTAATAGTTCTCTAATTATTGATTCTGCCGATGACTCTTCTAATAACAGATAAGCCTTAAATAATTCAAAATCCCACAATTCATATCCCAGGTTCATTAAAACTTTTATTCTTTCCTCTGGGGAATTAACAATTTCTTTTAGTTCAGAAGTTGGAATATAATAATCATCAGGTCCTTCCACTTTGGTAAATTGAGTCTTGGTAGTGATGATCTTTGTGTTCTCGCATATTCCCAAATAGCGAAGAACAATATTTGAATGAGTGGAAATAATGAACTGATTTGATTTCGATTTTTGAATGATTAATTCAAGCAGTTCTTTCAGCGCGGATGGATGAAGGTCATTTTCGAGTTCTTCAATTAGGTAAAGCTTGTTGTCTTCTGTTAATATTAAAGCGATCAGAAATATTATCTGCATCACACCATCACCGGTTTGCTGAATCGAAATAATTTCATGGCCTGTTACATAAAATCCCAAACTATCCATTTGATTTTCGGCTGCGATTATACCTATCTTAAAACCCAGAATTTTATCGCAGAGGTCAACAAATTTTTTGCTTGAGGGATGTCCTGGATTTGTTAACTTTTTTATTTTTGCAATAAAATATCGGTAATCATCTCCTATCGAATTTGAATCCTTCGAATCAACTTTTGACGCGAAAAAATTTGTTTTTCTTTTTGAAAGAAAAGGATAAATAAAACTACTTTGAGTTTCATCATTGGATAATCCGCTAAAATGGGCTTGAGCACCAGGCGTTTCAGCAATTTTGGAGATGAACCCATCTTCATTTATACTTTTAATTGAATCTGCTTGAAAAAGTTTTTGACTAGTACTTTTTTTTGTACCCTCATTTTGAATAGCTGTCAAAACAACTGACTGTTTAAACTGTAAAGTATTTCCTAGATTTTCTGAATTTATAAATGATAATTTATCATTAGAGCCTATTTCTTTAATTGTGACAAATACGTGGCCCAAATTTTTCGTTTTTCTAACATCATCCGTTCTGAGCGCATTACGATCTTGAAGCAAATAAATACTTTTGATCAATGTTGATTTACCAGAATTATTTTCGCCGATAATAATATTTATGTTTTTAGAAAAATTTATGCTCTGGTTTTGAAAACTTCTTATGTTAAATAATTTGACTTCTTCAATATACATTGGTGGATTGATTTTGATTTAACGATGAATTTGGCAGCGATCTCAACCTTTAATTATATCAAATTTTTCAGTTATTTGTCAAGGTAAGAAAAATTAAAATGCTCCTTTTTTTATCGCACTGTTTTCGTTTGATAAGGTGTTTTGCTCATCTTTGCACTATTCAAAAAACCCTTATCGTATCAGACTCCCGTTGGCGTGGACCTGAAAGAAGTTCCAAATATTCAATTTGACCAGTCAGCCGGTATAGAGCCGATCCGATGTAAGAGGTCGTTTTTGGTCTCTTTATCATGACAATGGGAAAATAGCAGGTAAGCTTGAGGGCTTGGCGTCTGTGGCGGTTATGTATGATTACCCAGGCCGAGCCAAAGATGAGTAAAGTTAAGTGGATGATATTATATTATGCCGCTCAGCGTTATTCGTCAGCTTGAACTGAAGCTAAGCAGCGAACGAGACGATGAGAATATATTCGCTCTGCTGCCATAACTGCAAACCCCATGTTAAAGGCAGGTTTCTATTTGTTTCCATACATCGTCCAATTCAATTTAATTTCTGAAAGTTTTTCGTACTCTGTAATTATTCGCATTATTGACTTTTTATGTCCAGCACCAATTAAAAACACTGCTTGATCATATTGGTTTCGTTTGCTGTAGTTGTAAATATTCTCAAGCATTGCGTTTTCGCGATTATCATATTCTTCTGAGTGAAATAGTTTGTGAATATCAAGTAGTCTATTCTTCTGAATTTCAGATTCGATAATATTTTTTTCTAAAGTTTCCTTTTTCTCTAAAAATTCCAAAAATCTATCACTGTTAAGATAATGAAAACCTTCCTGTGTTATCAAAATCTCTTTCTCATTATTTAACTCTTTATAAGCTTCGTATTTCAGGAACGTACAAGCCATAAAGAAAATTTCGTCCTGGTATTCAGATGATTTCTGTCTGTTATCAATATCGACGGGGAAAATTTTAATGTTATGGGTTTGTCTATATCTTCTGATACATTTTACTTCGGGAGGCACTCCTGGAGGACGTCGGTTAAGCAAAATGTTGTTGGCACAATACATATCAAATGAGTCGCTATAAAACATATCAGAAAAATGGATCGGCAATTCATCAAAAATCACTTCAGGATTTATTTCTTCCAGGATTTTATGCAATTCATCAGGATTGCATAGTCCATCTTCCGAATGTAAAGTACCAATAAGAGTTATATTATACATCTGTTGAATAGTAATTATCCAAATTTTTCAGTCCGTCTAATACAGCTAATTTACCTTGATTTGCGCAACCGGAGCAGGTATAATTTATTTATTCCATCACTAACCTCATTTACTGAAAACAAAAAAAATATCTAGTTATCGATGATAAAAATGATCTATTTCGACGATGATCGGGTTCAAAGAAACTTTCATTTTCCATTGCAATCGGTTGCAGAAGTCTCACTCAGGATAGTCCCTCCTCAAATCCTTTAAAAATACCGGGAAAAAATCTTTAAAATTCTTATACCTGCTATGATCCAGTTCGATCAAAATATCAATATCGCTGCTTCCTTTTATGGCGGTGTTGCGGGAATAGGAACCGAAATGAAATGCCCGCTTGACCGGTTTGTCGGAAAAGTAATGCTGAACGGCCCTGGTATCGGCCGCAGATAAAGGTATGACACAAAGACAAGAAAATTACAAGAGTAATACCTCAGATGATCCCCTGCCGCCGCAAAAAAAAATTTTAGGCTATATATGACCGTTATACAATGCTCTCGCCTGGATAATCGACCTTATTAGATCTGAATAACTTTACCTCCGAAATCCAGCAATTCCTGAACAAGCAAATGAACGCATGTACATGGCGTCATTTGGTGAGGCGGTTTAGAAGGGTTAGCATGATGTTGAAACAATTCAGCTGCCCGCTGAATAGCAACCATTGTTCCGGGAATCATGAGTCTTCTGACAATATTTAAAAAATTGGTTTTGCCTTTCATGTGGGTCTTATAATTGAAATCGGGAATAGCAAGAATTTTTTTCAGCTGAGGGTCTTCGCCTTGATAACTTTTGAATACTTCTGTAAGTCTTTGATAGTATTTTGCCCGGTTGCTATTTTCTGCGATGGCAGGATCTACTTTTTCAAAATGCAATAATATCCACAGTTCAAATGAGTCATTGCTCCATGCTACATTCAAATTATTTGCCGCCGCCGTTTGAATGGAGGTATCAAAATCAACATTGGTCGTAAGTTCTGTGTGTTGACTTGTTTGATCAATATCCCGGTCATATACACACCATATATGGAAATGTTCACCTTCCACTGCCGTTTCCCCGCCCTGGTAGACTAATATATTCTCTTTGATGCAATGTTCAATAGCTTTTCGGATATTCGCCGTTTTACTCTTTTGATTTGGGATCGTGTTTATTTTTATGGTTGTGGTCTCAAAATATTTAAAATAGATTGGCTCATTGATCTCCCCTTCGCAAATAATGATGAATGTGTGCAGGGAATCTGCTGTCCGTTGGTTTTCTTCTCTACGATGCCAGGGTTCCATCAGGTTGTGAATTAGACTGCATTTGTATATAATTGTCAAATAAAGGGATGGCGCCGTAGTAACCCTTTAGGTATTGCCTGGCAAAATCTGCATCATTTCGTACCCCCTTCATATCCGACAGAGAATAGAGCCTGGTTGAATTATCTTCTTTTTTTTCAGTAAAATAGAATTGATCTCTGCGCATGATTTCTGGCGACATCAGGTTCGTGTCATGACTCGTAAATAATAATTGCATCTTGCTTTTATTAACTGTCGGGTCATTGAATAAGGAAATTATTTTGATCAGGAGTGCTGGATGAAAATTACTATCTACTTCGTCGATAATTAAGAAGGCGCCGAATTCTTGACTAAATTCCCTGAGCAACACCCCAACTATATCAAATAATCGTTGTGTCCCCGATGATTCTGTTTTGGCTAGATTCAGATTTATATCAACTGTCTCGTTATTATGATTAATGAAATTCTTTTTTAATAATATCTTATCGTGCGGCAAAATCGCCTGGACACTTTTATCATCCCGATCTATGATTATGTCGTCATATTGCAGGTTAAAAGCTGCCAGCAGTTCAAGAAATTTATTTTTGCCATTTTCTTTTTCAATAAATCGAATGGTATTATAGCGAAAGGTCTCAAATTCGTTTACAATATTGGATAAGGTCCAACCTTTAAAATAGTTCCGGATGATTGCACTGGATGAATCACTATTGAAGGCAGCCTCATGTGTAAGGTAGAGAGAGTGGGCATAAGGGATTGGCGGGATCTTTTCCTGTTCCGTATTTGATTCACTGGTTAAACTAAGTCCTTCTCGTAAGAAAGACCTTACGGCATTTATTTCTTTGGTAGCGTAAAGCCATTCTTTTTCCACTATTTCCTTGCTTGAATTCGCCTGACCGGTATAATCCTTATTTTTTTTTACCGTAAAACCATACCGGTATTTTCTGTTGCTGATAATCAGAATGATTTGGAAAAATGATGCGGTTTCCGTGGCGTCATCCTGGTAGAGAAACGGATCGCAGAGGGAACTTAAATTGGATTCTGAACTGGGTTCTTTTTTTATTGCCCGTAAGAAATAATCAAGCGCTCTTACAATATTGCTTTTCCCACTTCCGTTGGCACCATACAGTCCAACTGTTTTTAAAAGTCTTATTCCGCATTCCGTTTCGATGTTGTTCTTATCGACAATAGAAAATTCTTCAGGGCTCTTTAATCCCGTCGCCTGAAAACTTAGAGTTTGCATTTCCTTTATCGAACGAAAATTTTCAACGCTAAACTCAACTATCATTTATCAGAATTTGCAGATTATACGCAATTTTAGTTAAAAAAATTGTCTTAGAAGTGATTTATTCTAAAATTTGCGCATTTTTCCCATTTTCGATAAAAATTACTCTTTTTGATAAGACTGACAAAAGCGGTCCTCTTTGCGGCTTTCAGATCATCCCTTTTAATTTTTCGATCACAAAATCCACTTCCCTTTGGTTGTTGTATTTGGAAAAAGAAAAACGCACGGGTATGCGTTCACTGTTTTTGTTCATCGCCCTGATGACATGGGAGGTCTCACCGGTCGTGCAGGCGCTGCCGCCGGAAACGCATATGCATTCGCTGTCCAGATTAAGCAATAGCATCTCACTTTTTTTTGTTTTTGGAAAAGATACATTGAGCACGGTATAGAGGGATTTCGTATATGCATCTCCGTTAAATTGGATGCCCGGAATGTTTTTTATCAGTTGCTGCATCGTGTATAATTTAATGCTTTTGATAAAGGCAGTTTCTGTGTCCTGGTTTGCTGTTGCGCGTTCAAGGGCTTTTGCAAATCCGACGATGCCGTATACATTTTCTGTTCCCGCACGCATGTTGCGTTCCTGCGCGCCACCGTGAATCAAAGGATTTACTTTTATTTTCTCGTTGACATACAGAATCCCTACCCCTTTTGGTCCGTGAAACTTATGGGCGGACCCTGTGATAAAATGAACGAAGGTATTTTGCAGATCAAAGGGAAAATGTCCGACCGTCTGCACGGTATCAGAATGAAAGATCGCATTATGTTTTTTGCAGAGCGCGCCTACGGCCTGGATATCGAGCATGTTGCCGATCTCGTTATTGGCATGCATCAACGAAACCAGTGTCTTTTTTGCGGAGCGTGCAAGTTGTGTCTCCAGGTCTTCCAGATCGACATGACCGCTATCCAGCAATTTTACATGGCTCAGGGTATAATTTTTACTTTTCTGTAAATAATTGATGGTGTGTAACACGGCATGATGTTCGAGCGGAGAACTGATTACGTGTGAGCAGCCAAGATCTTCTATGGCCGCATGAATGGCTGTATTGGAACTTTCTGTTCCGCCCGATGTAAAAAAAATTTCTGAAGGATGAGCGTTTAAAATCTTCGCCACTGACCTGCGCGCGGTCTCAACGGCCATCCTTGTTTCTCTCCCGTAAGAATAGTTCGATGAAGGGTTTCCAAATTTTTCGGTGAGGTAAGGCATCATGGCTTCCAGCACTTCGGGATCAAGGGCCGTTGTTGCTGCATTGTCAAAATAGATTCTTTGTATCGCATTCATCTTTGGGCTTTTTTAGTTATTTATTTTTTCTATAATTCCGTCCGGCATAACGATAATGGAAATGTCACACTCTTTCCACCATTTGCTTTCTGCGATTTTACTGATGTGAAGGACCCCGATCAGGTAGCTGCGTTGTTCCCCGCTGTGCATTTCCTCGATGGAAATAAAATCATTTTCCGGTATTTTTTCTTTCGATGGAAAACTGATGTATACTTTCAGGTAAAAATCTGCCGAGAGTTCGTGGGGCGTGTGGTGGTATAATTTTTTATATTCATAGCGGTATCCGTAACGGAGCGCGGAAATGTCGCTTAAAACCGCGGAAGCAGTGGGAAAACTACCCGCTCCCTTGCCATAAAAGAACTGCTGGTCGGCAAAACCGCTTTCGATGACCACGCCGTTGTATTCATTTTTTACAAAGGCGAGGTGCTCATCATGGCGTACAAATTGCGGTAAAACGATTGCTGCTATTTTACCATCGGGTAATTTTTTTGCCTCGGCCACGAGTTTGATTTCCCAGTTTTTTGCCTGCGCGAATACCGCATCTTCTTTATGGATATGCTGGACGCCTGTGAAGATCAGTTTATTGGTCTTGGTAATTATTCCGTAGGCATGGGCGAGCAAAAAACTCCATTTATTAGCAGCATCCATTCCCTTTACGTCCAGCGCAGGATTGCTCTCTGCAAAACCCAGTTGCTGGGCTAACCCCAATGCCTGTCTAAAATCCATTTGTTCCGTAAACATTTTGGTCAGGATAAAATTGGTGGAACCGTTCACGATCGCGCGCATGGAATGGAGCAGGTCATTATCATAGTATTCTTCCAGGTTACGGACGATCGGAATGGAAGCACCTGCCGCTGCTTCATAGAGAAAGGACATGCCGGTAGCCCGCTGCATGATGAGCAGTTCAGCGAGGTGTTCGGAGATCATTTTCTTAGATGCACTTACCACCGCTTTTTTATTTTGCATGGCCGTGGTGACGATGCTGAATGCCGCATCGGCATCATTGATCACTTCCACGATCACATTGATCTCGGGGTCGAGAAGCAGTTTATTTCTATCCGTCGTAAATAGTTTTGGGGGTGCGTCACGCTCTTTTTTGCTGTTTTTGATGCATACTTTTTTTATGGTGGCCTTTAGGGAAGGGGTCTGTTGCAACACTTTGTAGAGACCTTCACCAACAACACCAAATCCAAACAGACCGATGGTCAGGGGTTTATGTTTTTCCATTAGCGGGTAGTACTTTTTTTTATGGGGTTTGTCTTTACAGGTGAAAAGTATACTCATGTGCAGTAGTCCCCCGACAGTCTTTCATCCCGTTGTAAAGACCGGAGGGGGATTTTTTTAATCCGCACAAAAGAGCTTCATCTTTTCCCGGATCCTTTTTTGGGCGTTGCCGAGGTGCTGCTTCACCACCGACTGGGAAATGTTCATTTCTTTGGCAATAGCCTGAATTTTTAGTTGTCCCTGGTTTTTCAGCAAATAGGTCTGCCGGGTGCGCGGGGATAGTTCACTCACAGCGGCTTTATAATCTCTTTCGATCTCACGAAAACCGATATCATCGGGAGTGGATTCGGTAAACTGTTCCATGATGCAGGCGCAGTGTTTTTTAACGCGTTCTTTTTTTGCGCGGTCGTTGATCAGCCTGTTTTTCACCATAAAAAAAAGATAATTTTCGAGCGAATGAATACGATCGATCTCATCTTTTTTCT
>DATGFZ010000325.1:0-2681 GCA_035308805.1 Puia sp.
TGTCAGGCTGAATGACCTGAAAATCGCGGCTGTCAACTGCATAGAAAGGATCGGTCAACCCGTTAAATACGGGTTCATTTTTTCCCGCATGTAAAAGATGAACGGGAAAAACGCCAAAGGCCGTTGATCTCCTCCTGGCAATTTTTGCGACTTTAAAATACCTGCATGCCAACTGGTAGGAGTGACAAATAAAAAGCACATATTTTTTACCATGATTTGCAGCATTGTTATTAAACAACTCTACTTTATGCAGCCATTCAAAATATTTATTGTCCCATTCGCTGCCTTCACTTTCAAGGGGACTTCCCGGACCGCCGCTGGAAATATAAATATCATGGTTTAAATCAGGAAGTCGTTTTTGCACGCGCACGTCAAATTCATCAAAGGTGATTTCGATAGAATGCGTCTGGCTGAAATCGTGCAATATCTGGCGGATGCAGCGCATCCCCTGGTTTGGCTGACCTTCATTCAGATCCAAAATTGCCACGCGTAATTTTTTTTCGCTGAACATAGCTGCAAACATAACGAATTTTGGTTTTTTCGATTGTGTTTTCACCAACAGAATATCAACAGGGCAAGACAACCGGGATGAAAAACAATTTACATTTTGTTGTTCAGGACAGAGTGGTCTGAGTCCCTGGTCATAATATATCAACAATTACAGCCGGTGAAGGTTCTTATCTTTTGGCAGGATTTTTTTCATTGTGTAACTTCCGATAAATAATTGATTATGGTTCCTGCTTTGCGCAAAGCTTTTAACGCAGCGTTTAGTCACCGGCAATACCAGGCTTTTTTAGAGGATCTCAACAGCCTGCACCCCGGCGCTATTGAATTCAGGATAGCAGAAACTCCCGTTTTCATCGCGAGAGATTTCGGAAAAAAAATTATTGATGCATGCGAATCGATCATTGACCTGATCGTCGATCCGGGATTTAAAGACCTTACTGACCGCGCTATTCCCAAAACGGATAACGTTCCTAACGAGAACGCACATACGCATTTTATCGCGTTGGATTTTGGCGTTTGCATCAATGAAGATGGGTCGCTTGAACCACAGTTGATAGAATTGCAGGGTTTCCCGACGTTGTTTGCTTTCCAGGTATATTACCCGGATCTGCTGCGAAAATATTTTTCCATTCCGGACAATTACAGCCAGTATTTAGGGGGATACAACAAAGAAAGTTATTTGCAAGATTTAAAAGAAGTGATTGTGGGAAGCGAGCCGGTTGAAAATGTGATACTGCTGGAAATAAAACCGCATGAGCAAAAGACAAGGATTGATTTTTACTGCACGCAGGATTACCTGGGTATTCAGCCGGTGTGCATCACCGATTTGATTCAGGATGGAAAAAAATTATTTTACATCAACGAAAAGACAAAAAAGAAAACTGAAATAAGAAGGGTGTACAACCGGATCATTTTTGATGACCTGCATGCACAGAAAGGGTCATTGGGAAATTTTGTTGACATCACCCGGGACCTTGATGTTGAATGGATCCCGCATCCCAACTGGTTTTACCGGATCAGCAAATACACCATGCCATTTATTCATCATCCTTTTGTTCCAAAAACCTTTTTCCTGAACGAGATCAAACAAATCCCTGCTGACCTGGAAAATTACGTGTTGAAACCACTTTTTAGTTTTGCCGGCCAGGGTGTGGTGATTGATGTGGTCCAGGCTGATCTGGATAAAATTAAAGACCCGGAAAATTGGATACTGCAACAAAAAGTAAAATACGCTGATATTATTGAAACCCCCGACATCCCCGCAAAAGTGGAGATCCGCATGATGTATATTTGGAAAGACAAAGACCCGCGGCCGAAGCTAGCTATCAATCTTTCACGCATGAGCAAGGGAAAAATGATTGGAGTGCGGTACAATAAAGACAAAGAATGGGTGGGTGGAAATGTGTGTTATTTTGAAAGATGAATCTTCCCTGGGCATTCCATATCGCCGTACAGGTTCCCTTTTTTGCTGACCTCGTGGCACTTAGCAACCCACGATCCAAGTTCTCTTATCTCAATTACAAACATCAGTGCAATTCACTTGGTTTCCGCATACCGGCCGGACTTAAAACCTGTTTGAAGTAAAATCGAAACAGGCTGTTAAGGAAAACGATGGATCCTTTCCCCGGTTCGGGTTTTATGAAAACCAATCAATAAATATTAACTTCGCTGTTATGGATCACGTACATACGCATTCGCATAGTCACGGTCATCACCACGGACATAATCATGCAATTGATCTGCAGGATGTTAACCGGGCATTTATAATTGGAATTATTTTGAATTTTTTGTTCGTGATCATTGAAACGGTTGTCGGTCTTTCTGTTCATTCGTTGTCTTTGCTTTCCGATGCGGGGCACAATCTTGCCGATGTTGCCAGTCTTGCGATGGCGCTGATCGCCATTAGATTGACGAAAGTAAAATCCAATAAAAAGTATACTTACGGATATAAAAAGACAACCATTCTGGTTGCGTTATTGAATGCGGCAATTTTGCTGGTATCCATAGGTGCCATCAGCTACGAAGCTGTACAAAGAATCATTACTCCGCAACCTTTACCGGGAAAAACAATTTCCATAGTCGCAGCGATTGGAATTTTAATCAATGCGACCACCGCTTTATTATTTTTTCGCAGCAAAGAAAAAGACCTGAATGTAAAGGGTGCATTCCTGCAC
>DATGFZ010000326.1:0-4231 GCA_035308805.1 Puia sp.
GATCTGGGCATACAGCTCCTGCGTGTCAACAGTTGGTTCATCTGAGGGCGTCTGTTTCTCAAAAGCAGCAGACATATTTTCCAGAAAAGCTGCTTTCCATTGAGAGATCATTACAGGATTTACTTCAAATTCCTTGGCTAACTGAGCCAATGTTTTTTGATTTTTTACAGCCTCAAGCGCCACCCGGGCCTTGAAAGCCGGCGAAAATTTTCGACGTGTTTGCTTTTTCATTTGAGATAGTTAAATTACAAAAAAAATTAACTAGCCCGGTGGTCTGAATTTTGGGGAGTGATATAACGTCCTTAATAACTCTTGTATTGTATCGGTAAGCAGTTTCAATACAATATCTATGAAGATGCTTTTTTGATATTTGATGGTATATGCCGTAGATAGAGCGTTTGAGTTGACTAAAGAACCCTTCCACAGAATTTGTATGCTACATAGACAGTAATTATCTTGCGCATAATAAAAGAGATAAAAAGAGGTGGAAAAATTAGGTGAGTGGGAATAAATTTAGGCTACGATAAAGTTGTATATAATCACCCATTCAGCCCATCCGGAACCTGTAGTGTGAACGCAAAAAAGACCCTGATAATGGTTTATCATATCTTAAATGGAGATTCGCTTGCCCATAGTTTTCCGGATGCTGAACTGGAGGGAAATATCATCGTTGTCAGGGAAGCGCTGATCGATGGAGACTTATCCGGCGACAACCTCGATGACTTTTGGCGATCAAGGGCTTTATCCGTAGGGTCAACAGAAGCGGAATACCACCGCCAGGTCGTTAAAGAATTTGAAAAAATAATGAATGCTCCGGACGATGCCGAGTTCAACCTTTGGTTTGAATTCGATTTGTTCTGCCAGGTCAATATGTGGTTTGTTATTTCCATCATCAACAATCTGCCGATAAGGAAAAAAGCCTATGCCGTTTACTCCTGTTACCTGGACAAAACCAGTAAACATTTTTGGAACGGTTTTGGAGCAGCCAACGGAACCGAGCTTACCTTTAGTTTTACCCACAGAATCCCTTTGAATGATGCGGACTTGGAGCGGGGGCAGGACTTATGGACAGCTTACCGGCTTGGTAACGCGGAGGAATTAATGCGGCTTGCAGGAAAGCAGTCGGCTGCTTTCCCTTATCTCCAGGAAGTGGTGAAAGCGCAGGCTGACCGTTTTCCGAAGGACGGATCACCAGGAAGACCCGAAAAAGTTCTTGAAGACATCACCAAAAATGTTTCCGCAGACTTCCATGAAGTATTCAGGGAATTCTGGAAAAGAGAAAGCATCTACGGATTTGGCGATGTTCAATTAAAACATCTCTATGATAAAGTAATGCAAGGGGGCCAGCGGTGATTGGCATCACCCCGGCCAGTGTTTGGACAGGCATGCCCGTTAGGCGGAAGAGAATAAGAGATTTGTCATTAATACCGAACAGCAATAAGATATGACAGACAATAATTTTAAGAATGGTTATGCGGAAGTAAACGGACTGACCATGTATTATGAGATTTATGGTGAGGGAAAACCACTCGTACTCATTCATGGCGGCGGTTCAACCATTCAGGTTACGTTTGAGCGCATCATACCACCACTGGCAAAGCACAGACAGATCGTTGCCATGGACCTGCAGGCACACGGCAGGACCAATGACCGGCAGGCTGATCTGACCTTCAGCCAAGACGCAGACGATATTGCCCAACTCCTGAAAATCCTGGGCATAGGTAAAGCTGATTTCCTGGGATTCAGCAATGGCGGGCATACCCTGATAGAAATTATGCTGAGGCATCCCCTCCTGGTCAATAAGGCAATCATCTGCTCTGCCTTTTATAAACGAAGCGGAACTTTCCCGCAGTTTTGGGCAGGGTTTGACGGTGCAACGTTTGACCAGATGCCACAACAATTTAAAGACGAGTTTTTGAAAGTGAACAATAACCCTGCTGCCCTTTTGAATATGTTTGACAAAGACGTGCACAGAATGAAAGTATTCAAGGATTGGACCGAGGAGCAGATCAGGTCGATACAGGCACCTGCCTTTGTGATGAATGGAACGCAGGACGTTGGCAATCCTGAACACGCGGTGGACATGTACCGCCTGATTCCCAACTCCGAACTGGCCATTTTGCCAAGCGGACACGGAGAATATATAGGAGAAAAAAATCCTCATACCGCGGACAGCAAATTACCTGACGTCACCGTGGCACTGATAGAAAAATTTCTGGATTAGGGCTGGCGGCCATGTACAACAGTTCTTTAAAGCCCCGCCGGCTCCGGGTTCCAGGGGAATTTGAACCGGCGGCAATTGAAAAGCACTTAAAAATTTTTTTTATCAACAACAATTAAAAAATAGCAACATGAGAAAGCTGGTTTTATTTATGCATGTATCGCTCGATGGTTTTGCAGCAGATACAAAACACAGGCTGGATTGGATTTCTTACGACAGTGAATTGCAGCAATACGCTGACGGAATAGTGGCTACGGTTGGCTCTCCTGTCTATGGACGGGTTACCTATGAACTGATGGCAGGCTACTGGCCCACGGTGCTCAATAATCCCGATGCCAGCGAACACAGTAAGGCACATGCGCAATGGGTGGATAAGGCAGCCAAAATCGTGTTTTCCAAAACCATGAAAAAGGCGGACTGGAACAACACCACGGTTATAAACGATAACGTCGCCGAAGAAATACATAAACTAAAACAACAACCGGGCAAAGACCTCGTGATATTTGGCAGTCCCGGACTGGCGCACTCGTTTATGGAGCTTGATTTGATTGATGAATACCAGCTTACGCTTAACCCGGTTCTATTGGGAAGTGGTTTGCCTGTATATCAGAATATAAAAAATAAAACCAATCTTAAACTCCTAAAATCAACACCGCTGAAAAGCGGCGTAATGGGATTACATTATGTGAAAGGGTAAGGGGGTAAGGAGTGAGATCAGGATTTTGGCTCGGGCGGGATTCCCGAAGTTGGCGTGAGCCGGAAAGACCGAATATTACAAAACCAAAGCTTTTAGCTGCTTCTGACAGATCCTGATCAATAAATTGGGGTAACGTGCATGTCTATGCGAAGATTGGCAATGAAGGGGAAATTGTTCTGCAACAAACTTTTGCTTTTCTCTTCAGTCCTCAAAGGCCGCTCCTGCTGATGGCTATACGATCCGCGAAGGCTGATATCTTCATCTTTTGTAATTTTATTCGTCTGTTTTCCTGTCGGTCGTTTTTAAAATTCCGCCATGAACAGCCGTCCGTTTATATTGCAGGCATTATCAAAACCAAATATTATGAGACCAGGCAGCTACATTAGATTTTTTTTGTGCTTTTGTTTGCCGTACATATATTCATCACTGTACAGCCAGTCGCCTTATTACCCTGATTCGGTATGGCAAACCAAAAAACCTGCTGATCTGAAAATGAATGCCCTGCTGCTGGACAGTGCGGTAAGTTTTGCTGTTCATAACGACAGCAAAACAAACTACAACCTGAGCATAGCCGACATGGAGGCATACAGGAATGAACCGGATTACCGGATCCTGGGTCCGATCAAAGACAGGGGCAAGCCTGCAGGGTTGGTTATTCGTAACGGATATATCGTTGCCCAGTGGGGAGATGTAAAAAGAGTGGATATGACCTTCAGCGCTACCAAAAGTTATTTATCCACGGTCGCCGGCCTGGCAGTAGACAACCGCCTCATAAAAAGCGTAGATGACCAGGTCAATGAATACGTGACGGACAATACCTTTGATGGTCCCCACAACGCTAAAATCACCTGGCGGCATCTGCTGACACAATCTTCTGACTGGTCGGGCTGCCTCTTTGGGATTTATGATTGGGCGGATCGCCCGGTCCCGGGCTCAGGAACGATCGACGACTGGAAGAACAGACCGCTTTTTGAACCCGGTACCCATTTTAAATACAATGATGTCCGGGTGAACCTGCTGGCTTACTCTTTGCTGCAGGTATGGAGAAAACCATTGCCCGTGGTGTTAAAAGAAAAAATAATGGACCCGATCGGGGCTTCCACTACCTGGCGCTGGTACGGATATGACAACTCATTCGTAAATATCGATGGCGTGATGACCCAATCCGTGAGCGGAGGAGGCCATTTTGGCGGCGGCTTGTTTATAAATTCACTTGACCATGCCCGTTACGGGCTGCTCTTCCTGCGAAAAGGCAGGTGGAAAAACAGGCAGCTTATCTCTGAAGAATGGGTGAAAGCCGTCCAGGAGCCCTC
>DATGFZ010000327.1:0-8698 GCA_035308805.1 Puia sp.
TGATAGCCGCTACCGTGTTGGTAAGGGTGCTGATGACCGTGACCGTGCCATTGCTGATGTTGTTTGTCACATATACGAATTTCCCGTCAGCGCTTATCGCGACACCCAGCGGAGCACTGGAGGCAACGGAATCCACAATCAGGCGGGTGGTGGTGTCAAGAACATAAACATAGTTGCTTCCATAGTCGGGAATGTAAGCATATCCTGTCGGAACGGGGGTAACGGTAATGGTCGCGGTCACCGGGTTTGCACCGCTGTTGATCGCAGTAAAGGAAGGGATATCGCCCCTTCCACTTGGCGGTAACCCGATCGAAGGGGAGTTATTGACCCAATTGTATGTACATCCCCAGGGGGTGAAATAAACGGGAGCAGTGGACGCTCCGTTGGCGACGGTTTGATTGCCCTGTGCTTCCCCGCCAGCGCATACCAGGGACAGCAAGATAATCCCGCAAACAGCAGTCAGCAATTTTTTCATGAGATAAGTTTTACTTCAAGCAAAACCTAAAAAATTGACCAGGGTTCTTTGTTTATCAGCCTCCAGTCACGCAACTTTTATCCCATCAGCGCGATGGGTTATCAATATGAATGTACATATTTGTACCCTATTTTTTTTAGCTGTCTGCCGCGTTATATAATAACTTTAACAAACCGTCACGTCATCGGTCCGGATCTTCATCAACAGGCTTCGGGAAAGATCGTCGGGACTCCCTGGGCATTAAACGGCATGATTTTATTGGCACTGGTCCTACATTCCTGATGAAAGAGCCACGGGCAAACAGAAACGGCGTTAGCGGTTATCCATTAACGTGAGTATTTTGATTTTTACATCCCGTTTTTTTATTTTTAATTTTTTGTCATGCGCCGGGTGTAACGCCGGTGATCATACCCCGTTGGAAAAAATAGCATGCAAGTGCTGGGCCGGATGACCGGGAAAAGCCTTGTTCGCATTTGGGTCTGGGGTATACACTAAGGTCAGGCGCATGTTAAAAGACCAAAACAGATCGATCATGATAACCTACAGCCTGGCAAATTCAAAAAATGACCTGGAAGGAATTCTCCGCTTGCAAAACGAAAACCTGCCCGGATCGCTGACACCCGCTGAGATAAAAAGCGAGGGTTTTGTAACGGTCCATCACCGTTATGAACAACTGGAAAAAATGAACGAATGGGAAAAACACCTGGTCGCTAAACACAAAGACCGTGTCATTGGTTACCTGCTGGCCATGACAAAGCACACAAAGTCCGATATCCCGGTACTGGTTCCGATGTTCGGGGAATTTGACTCAATCGCGTACAACGGAAAAAAAATCGCTGCATGTAATTACCTGGTTGTGGGGCAGGTCTGTATTGACAAGGCCTATAGAGGCAGGGGGGTATTGGACGAATGTTACCGGGCCTATAAAAAGATCTATGAACAAAAATATGATTTTGCCATCACAGAGATCGCCGCTACCAATTCCCGGTCTTTGAAGGCCCATGCCCGGATCGGATTTAAGCAAATACATTCCTTCCAGGGACCCCATGGTGAAGTGTGGATCGTGGTGATTTGGGATTGGAAAAATAATTCAATATGAAATTCATTTCGGTTATCCATGCATGATATAAGCAGGGTGGAAGTAAATATGGGAATCGGCCATAAAATGCGGAGGGCACTGATCAACCCTCATCCCGGATAATAGACACCCGCCGCAAAAAAAATGGCTCAGAAAATAACTAAATGCTTAAAACTTCGTTATCTTATCGTGCCAAATGATAAACCGTATGAATAAAAAAATTGACGCTGACACCATTGTGCAGCTTCGCGCGGGCGATATTATCATCCAGAATAATAAAAAATATAAAATCCACGCAGTGACTGAATCGGAAATCATGGCGATGAGCGTGGAAGAGTCCCAGCTAAAAATGCTGCCCGTACCAAACCTTATCGCCGAGGACTGGTATGTTGAAAAAAATGACCTGCTGACTCCCAAGAAAATAACCATCCCGCTGAGAAGCTCCCTGTAAAAAAGGACAGATAACTGATTTGGTTTGGCTTCCCCTTATTTTTCCCGTTTTGTTAACGGGGAAAAATGAGGGATAAAAATTTATTTACAGGTTTAAAAAAATTCGTAAGTTCGGGTATTAAGTGTCAGCTTAACGTTTTATGCGCTTTACATGAGAAATTATATTTTGTTTACCAGCATTTTTGGTTTGCCCATGTATTTTGAATTCGCACCGCTAAGCGGCTTTAAATTATCTAGTGATAAAAAACAAGCCGAAATTTTTAATTCCATTATCGACGCAAAATTAAAAGCGGAACAATTGTGCAAGATTTCGGGGTACACGATCGAAATTGAACCGGTGAAAGGTTAGCACATTCAAAAACAGTCAGCAATCTCCTGATTCCAGCAAAAACACCCGGGCCGGGTGCAGGAGCCTTCTTTTCCCTTCACAAATTGATTTCACCATTCCCGATGTGCGCCCGCTTTGGCTGATACCGTCCTGCGACATCCTTTTTGCTGCCTTCGGTACGAAGGGCTCCCCTTCAAACCGTCTTTTATACCGCCCAGTTTTATACCCCGCTGCTTCAAAAAAAAATATTCGGTCATTCAATTGCCCGTTTCAGTTTCAAAAATTCCTGCTTCGGTTGATTATTTGAATGCCAAAGGTTTCAAGAGGCGATTACAGACTGTCTTAACAATCTGTTAATGGCAGGTTTTTATTCAAAATATTTACAAAAACCATAAATGTTATGAGAAAATTGTTACTGATTCTCGGACTGCTCGTTTTGTTCTTTGACTTTTCTTTTGCACAGACAAAACTGATCGCAGGAAAAGTAGTGAACCAGCAGGGACGCCCCGTTCCTTTTGCTTCTGTACGGCTTAAAGGAACAAAACAGGGCGTGGGCGCGGACGCTGATGGAAATTTCACCATAAAAGCAAAGCCGGGGGATGTCCTCCAGGTCAGCGGGGCGAGCATCACCCAGACTGAGGCGACCGTTTCCGGTGATCCCGTCCTGAGCATCACCGTTAATGAAAAAGTGGGTAACCTTTCCGAAGTGGTGGTCACTGCACTGGGACAATCCCAGAGCAAGGCAAAACTGGGTTATTCCACCACGACGTTTAATACGGCGGTCATTAATAAAAATGGCGCGGTTGGCGCCCTCGACGGGCTGGAAGGCAAGGTAGCAGGTGCCGATATATCCAGCATCGGCGGACCGGGAGCTTCGACCAAGGTGGTACTGAGAAGCTATGGCATCATCGCCGGTGGCAACAACCAGCCGTTGTATGTCATTGACGGCGTTCCGCTGAGCGACGCCCAGTTCCAGAATAATACCGGTGGCGTGGATGCCGTGGATTTTGGCAATGGCATGAACAATATCAATCCCAACGACATTGAATCAATCAGTATCCTGAAAGGTACGGCAGCATCCTCCTTGTATGGCGGACTTGCCAAGAACGGGGTGATCATGATCACCACCAAAAAAGGAAGGGCCGGTCAGCTTAAAATAGAATATGACGGGTCAGCAAGCATCAGCAAGGTAGGCAAGCTTCCCGATTATCAGACTGAATTCGGACAGGGCTGGGGTGGTCTGTTTGTTTCTGATGAGAATGGCAGCTGGGGACCGAAATTGGATGGAAAGGAAAGACTCTGGGGTTCGGTCGTCGACAATTCACAGCTTGAAAAACCTTTTTCTGCCATAAAAAACAACCTGCGTAATTTCTTTGCTACCGGCAGTGAATACAATAATTCCCTTTCTCTTTCGGGTGGTTCAGATATCACGCGGTTTTATTTTTCCTATGGCAATGTGACCAGCGACGGGATCATACCCAATAATCAAAACTTCCAGGAACGCAATACCTTTTCATTAAGGACCAACAGCAATTTTGGTAATTTCTCGATCAATACCTCCTTCAATTATGTCAACCAGCGTCTCACCGCACCCAGTTCGGGATATGGCAGCTCCAGTGGCGGGGGAACCTACAATTCACTGCTGCAGATCCCCGTTGACCTGCCCATTACCGATTTTAAGGACTATAAGAATAAATTCTTTGACGTAGACAATTACTTTACGCCCTACGCCGAAAATCCCTATTATGCCCTCTACGAAAATGGCGACAAACAGAACCTGGACCGCTTTTTCGGCAATGTCGACCTGGGCTATAAAATAACCCCGCATCTCAGCGCTGAGCTGAGGATGGGAGGTGATTATACCAATTCCAGGACCTTTATCTGGAAAAACCCCAATTCGGCACAGCCGGGAACATGGAGGGGTGTCAGCGGTGCCACCAATCCCGAAGGCTATCCCAGCACGCCTGACATCGGAGAAGTGTCACAAGGCTCGGATTATTTTGGGCTTATCAACAGTGACTTTATCTTAAAATACAATAACCAGATCAGTAAAGATTTTAGCCTGGATGCCCTCGCAGGCGCCAATTACTATCATACGGGGCAACGCTCGGAAGCGACCACGATTACCAACCTCGTTGTGCCGGGATTTTTTAACCTGAGCAATACCAGCAAGCCCCCGGTAACGGCAGACAATAGTTTTTTCCAGACCAGGATGGGTCTGTATGGTGAAGTGGTCCTCGGCTATAAGGACCAGTTATACCTGACCGGTAATATCCGCAATGACTGGTCTTCCACACTACCCATCGGGCAGGATGCTATTTTCTACCCGGGAGCCAATCTTTCCTGGCTCGCTTCGCAGTTATTTGATTCAAGAAGCACAGTTTCTTATTTAAAGTTCAGGGCAGCATACGGCAAGACCGGTTCTGACCCTGCCCCCTATCAGGTGTTGCCGCAGCTGGGCTCCGGTACCATTGGCCTGCCCCTGGGATCGCTGACCTTTCCGTTCAATGGGGTGAGTGGTTTCGGGGTGAATAATACCATCGGTAACCCGACCTTAAAACCGATATTCACCAACGAACTTGAATTTGGGACGGAAGCGCGGTTCTTTCATGACCGCATTGGTCTTGACGTGACGCTCTATGATAAAGTCACCAACGGCCAGATCTTTGCCGTTCCGATTGCACCCTCTACCGGCTACACGAACCTGGTAGAAAACCTGGGTAAGGTCAGCAACAAGGGCATTGAAGTCACTTTTAATGCAAAACCCGTCGAAGGCAAAGACTTTACCTGGAATTTCGCTTACGTATTTGCCAAAAACATCAATAAAGTGGAGAGCCTGACCGGCTCCCAGGATCCCCTGTTAAACCAGGCTTTTGATACGGAACTCCGTGCCGTGGTGGGTAAAACGGTTGCCTCCATATACACCATTGTTCCGGCAAGGACAGCCAGCGGTCAGCTGATCGTCAACGCGACCAGCGGCGAGCCATTGCCCAACACGACGCCACTTGACAACAACGGACTGGTCAAAGGCTATATGGGCAGCGGATTATACGATTTTACGATGGGTCTTACCAACACCTTTACCTATAAGAATTTTTCATTGAGCGCCTCACTTGATTTCAGGTACGGTGGCGTGATGTATTCGGAAACTGCCAATATTTTACTTTTTGACGGAAACGCCAAATACACAACTTACAATGACCGTCGTCCCTTTATCATTCCCAATTCGGTCGTAGCCAATACAGACCCGGTCAGTGGTAAAACGTTCTATACGCCAAACACAACCTATATCGGCACGCCTAGCATCAGGCCAGGGGGCACACTGAATGAAACCGATCAAACCTATAACTATTACGGGGAGGGAAGCAGCTTTACCGGCGGTTCAGATGCGATGCGCATCATAGACAGGTCATTTTTGAAACTCAGGGACATCAACCTGTCCTATAACCTCCCCGCATCGGTCACCTCGAAAGCCAAAATAAAAAATGCTTCAGTCGGGTTATTTGGACGCAACTTCCTGCTATGGACTCCCAAATCAAATGCCTATGTGGACCCCGAATCGACCAATCTCGGTAATGACCTGACGGGCACACTGGGAGAATTTGAAGGAACCCCGCTCACCAAAAGTTATGGATTCATTTTGAAAGTGACTTTCTAAAAAAAATTAAACTATTGATATGAACAGTAAAATTTTTAATAAGCATTCTATAACGACCTGCTGCCTGCTGATCCTGCTGATGGCGGAGATGGGATGCAAAAAACAATTGAACATCAACCAGAACCCGAATTTCCCGACACTGAACCAGGGAACACCTGCGCTGGTTTTCCCGGTTGCCGTACTGGCGACTGCCGGAGAAGTTGGCGGAAACCTCGCCATCGTGGGTGGCATGTGGTCGCAGTATTTTTGCCAGGCAGCGCTGGCGCAACAATATGTCGATATTGATTCCTACAACTTACCTTCCACCGACGGCGTGGTCAATCAATCTTATGTCAACCTATTCACTGACGGCTTAAAGAATTACCAGTTTGTCATTGATCAGGCATCTGCCAATGGAGACTGGAATTTCAACCTGATGGGAACCGTGATGAAGGCCTATGCGGCTGAGGTGCTCGTGGATCTCTATGATGAGATTCCCTATTCCCAGGCCCTGCAGGGAGCAGCCAACCTGAATCCAAAATTTGACAGTGGCTACTCCATCTACACCTCTTTATTGAGCAGCATCGACACGGCACTGGGGAAGGATTTTAGCGCTAGCACCAATACCCAGGCCGGTTCACAGGACCTCGTTTTTGCCGGCAACATGACCAACTGGATGGCATTTGCCAATACCTTAAAACTAAAAATGTACCTCCGCATGGTCAATGCTCATCCCGATGTAGCCCAGGCAGGGATACAGGCCCTGTATAATGGCAATCCCGGTTTTCTTACCGTCGACGCAAGCGTAACCAATTTCTCGACGACGCCCAATAACGACAATCCCATGTACGAGACCAATATCCGATCCAACAATACCAGCGCAAACCTGCGTGCAAGCACAACCTTTGTGTCCTGGCTCGAAGCCAACAACGACCCAAGAATAGTTTACTGGTTTGGTTCAACCACGCCTGCATCCATCAACCAGGGCGACTATACCAACATCAACCCGGTTTATTCCAGCGCGCCCACTTTTGCCGAAACGCAAACCGACCCTGTGGAATTCATCTCCCTTCCTGAATCCTATTTTTTACAGGCGGAAGCTGACCTGAGGTATTTTGGTGGTTCCAATACACAAAATTTGTATAACCAGGGAGTACTGGCCGCTTTCAGTCAACTGGGGCTGGACGGTTCTTCTTTTGTTGCCGGAGGAGGAGCCTATGCCTTTCCTGCAGCAGGGACAATGGACCAAAAACTGCAGGCCATCATCGTGCAGAAATGGGCTTCGGGAGCTTACGGATGTCATGGTATCGAAGGGTTCTTTGAACAAAACAGGACGGGCTATCCGATCAGAAGCGCCGTCTATTCCACAGATCCAGGTTATATCCCGGGTCAGCTGGTCATTTCAAAGAATTCGGATCTGGGACCGGGCGCCGTACCGAAAAGGTTTGTGTTTCCTTATTCCGAGACATCCAGGAACACCAATGCCCCGGCACAGGTACCGGAGACAACCCCTGTCTGGTGGGGCAAATAAACAATTATACAACACTTGCATAAAATACAACAATGAAAATAAAAATAATGGTGGTCTTAGGGATGGCGATGCTTGCCGGCGCATCCTGCAACAAAACCGATTTTAATTATCCGGCGGGAACGGTGGGGATATCCAAGATCGTTTATTTTCCGTCGGTGTCGACCAATGGCCCACACCTGATGATCATTGCACAGGGGGCGGGCTTTACGGACCCGGGTGTCACGGCAACGATTAACGGACAACCCGTAACACCCACGACCACCGGATCCGTGGACCCCGGCACGCCGGGCGTATATGTGATCAATTACAGCGCGGCAAATGCACAGGGGTTTTCAGCATCTGATTTCAGAACAGTGGTCGTAATCGGATCTGATGTTGCCGCCAATGATTTTTCAGGGACATACCTGCGATCCGCTACAGGGGTGACGAGCACCTGGACAAAAGATTCCACGGGTGTCTACACCGTTGAAAATGCAGGTGGTGCGGTTAGCGGAGCCGGGCTGACGGTAGTGGCGGTCAACTATACAGGGTCCCAGATTTCCATACCAGAGCAAACATCAGCTGACTACGGTGGCGTGGTGAGCTCTTCTTCAGAGACCTATAATGCAACGGCTTCGCCGGTAACCTATTCCTGGATATTCCATGCTCCCAATTACGGAACCGGACTCAGAACATTCACCAAACAGTAAAATAAAATCAATATGCAAAAGATATTATTTGGTCTTTTTATTTCCCTGATGATCCTCGCGGTTTCCTGTACCAAAAAGCAACCGGATCTTGCCAGCACGCAGATCGGCAATACAGCGACCGTAAAAATGAACAATGGCTGGTGGATCAATGTCTCCATCAAGGGTCAGTCCGGAAACCTTTTTCCGACGCCCGTTTTTTTTGAAACCTATAACACCGCTTCCAACAGCCCTGATTCACTGTGGATTGATGACCTGGGCAATTTTTGGGATTTTAAGGTGGTGGCCACTGCCAATTACTCCGCATTAACCTTTGCAGCAAACCAGGTATTCAATAACTATTACGCGGATACGGTAACGATCACCAATGGAAAGATCCTGCCTAAAGCGGGTCATTCGCGGGCAGGCAATGTCACCGACTCCCTTTACCTGGAAGCCAGTTTTTCTGACGATGTGCCGGCTTTTGGCAATACCTACATCATTGCCGGTACCGCAAGAACCGGATTTGATGAA
>DATGFZ010000328.1:0-7530 GCA_035308805.1 Puia sp.
CAGGGCGCAATTATATAGTTTTCAAAGCGAATACAACGATTTGATAAATCAGATCAATGACGTGGAGAGCGAATTGAAACTCATTCTGCAAGTCAGATCAAATAAATATATTGATCCTGTTCCCGATTCTTTCATCATGGCAACGCTTGATCCGAATAAATATGCATTGAATGAACTTGTCGACTCTGCCTACAAAAACAGAACTGACCTGCAAATTTCCAGGACGAATTTAAACATCACCAAACTGAATTACGATTATCAGAAATCACTTGCTGTTCCGGATCTGACGCTGTCACTGGGTTATGACGAGCAAGGAAGTTTTCTGACAAATTATTTCGGCATAGGTGCAGCGATAGATTTGCCAATTTTCAATCGTAACCAGGGAAATATTAAGTCGGCAAAAGCAATGATTGCATTAAGCAATGCCAATGAAAAAAGCACGGTCGCAACAGTTGAAGAGAATGTAAACAGGTCATTGCAAAAGGCTTTTGCCCAGGATAAATTGTATCAGAACATCGATAAAAAATTTTCTTCAGACTTTGAAAGATTGATGAAGGAAGTGCTCATAAATTATCAAAAGCGGAATATAAGCATTTTAGATTTTTTGGATTTTTATGATTCCTATAAACAAACTGCATTGCAGTTAAATGCAATCCAGTACAATCGCATTCAGGCATTCGAAGACATTAATTTTTATACCGGCACAAATTTTTTTAATTAGTAAATGAATAACAGTAACTCATCAATATATGTTTAGCAAAAATACATTTAACCTCTCGGCGCTGTTTACCTGTTTACCAATCGTTGTTGCGTCGCTGTTGTTTGGGTCCTGCAGTCTGAATGCAGAAAAAAAACCTGAAGAAAAGCAAAAGTATATCATACCTGATTCTATTCTTAATGCCATTAAAATTGACACAGTCCAGAAATGTCAACTGATCAATTCCATAACATTAACCGGACAGGTTGATTTTAATCAGGATCATGTAGTAAAGATATTTCCAATGATAAGCGGAAATATTCAGGACATATCTGTTGTACTCGGAGATTATGTGAAGCAGGGTCAGGTGCTCGGTGTAATTACCAGCTCGGAGATGGCGGGATACAGCAATGATTTAATCAACGCACAAACAAATTTGCAAGTTGCGAAAAAAAATCTGGAGAAAACCATTGACATGTACAAAAGCGGATTGGCATCATTAACGGATTCGCTAAGTGCGGAGGCATCATATTTGCAGGCCAAATCAGAATTGAGCCGGGTAAACCGTGTTTTAAAAATTAATGGCGGAGGCACGGAAGGGCAATATGCCATCAAGTCACCGATAAGTGGTTTTGTGGTAGATAAACAGGTAAGCAATAACACCACCATACGATCGGATAACAGCAATAGTCTTTTTACCATTTCTGATTTAAAAAATATTTGGGTTTGGGCAAACGTATATGAATCAAATATCAACGCAATCAGGATGGGTGACAACGTTACGGTCACTACCCTGTCCTATCCCGGCAAAATATTCAGGGGGAAGGTTGATAAAATAATGAATGTACTTGATCCGACAAATAAAGTAATGAAGGTTCGGGTTGCGTTGGACAATTCGGGCTATTTGTTGAAGCCGCAAATGTTTGCAAGCGTTACGGTAACCAATCCCGAAAACAAACAGGCGCTTTGCATTTCGTCACGCGCATTGATTTTTGATCGCAGCCAATATTTTGTCCTGGTATTTAATACTAAAGAAGATGTTCGCATAACTCCTGTGCAGGTTCTAAGTTCCATAGGCGATAAAACATACATTTCATCCGGTGTTCAGGAAAATGACAAAGTAATTTCGACTCAGGCTATTTTAATTTATGATGCATTAAATAGTTAATTCGGATTACACATTTTTTTGATTATTCCCATTTGAAATCGGCCATGGGATTCATTCCACTACTGACATGATAAACGTTTGTTCCAACTGACAAATCGCATTAGAAAATTATGTCAATCTTAAAAAATGAATAAGTATTTAAAAAAGGTAATTGGATTTTCCTTAAAGAACAGGTATTTTATTTTGTTTGCAGCATTTGCTTTGATGGTAATTGGTGTTATCACTTTTGAGAATATGCCCATAGAAGCTTTCCCGGATGTTACCAACACCGAAATCAGCATCATCACTCAATGGCCGGGACGAAGCGCCGAAGAAGTCGAAAAATTTGTGACCATTCCCATTGAAATTGCAATGAATCCCGTTCAGCAAAAAATAAGTTTACGCTCCACAACTATTTTCGGGTTGTCCTATATAAAACTCATTTTCGAAGATGGTGTTAAAGATCCGCAGGCGAGACAACAGGTTATGAATCTTTTGCCGAATGCCACCTTACCCAACGGCTTGCAACCTGCAGTGCAACCGCCTACGGGACCTACCGGAGAAATTTACAGGTATACATTAAGAAGCTCGTTCAGAGACGTCCGTGAATTAAAAACCATCCAGGATTGGGTGATAGACCGCCAGCTGCGATCAGTGCCTGGCGTTGGAGACATCAACAGTTTTGGCGGAAAAACAAAAACCTATGAAATTCAAGTTGATCCCGGAAAACTGACATCATCCGGCATTACACCACTAGATGTTTTTACAGCTGTGCAAAAAACAAACATCAATATAGGGGGGGATATGATTATTGAAAATAACCAGGCCTATGTGGTACGAGGAATTGGTTTGCTTAATGATCTGAATGAAATTAAAAATATAGTTGTAGAAAATAATAATGGCGTTCCTGTTTTGGTCAAAGATGTGGCACAGGTTGAAATTTCAAATTTACCCAGACTCGGATGGGTTGCCCGTTCAAATGGGTTAAGTGATTCCACAGGAAAAAGAATGGTAACAGATGAGCCTGATGTTGTGGAAGCCATCATCGTAATGCGAAAGGGTGAAAATCCCACGCAGGTTGTGGATGCAATCAAAACAAAAATTGATAAACTCAATAATTCCATTCTCCCCCAAGACACAAAAATAATTCCTTATTACGACCGCTCAGACCTTATCGAATATGCCACACATACGGTCCTGCACAATCTCATTGAAGGCATATTGCTGGTAACATTATTGGTGTCTTTATTTATGTTCAACTGGCGAACCACACTAATCGTTTCCATCATCATACCAATGGCCCTGTTGTTTGCTTTTATTTGTTTGCATTTAATGGGCATGTCTGCTAACCTTCTATCGCTGGGAGCAGTTGATTTTGGAATTATTATTGATGGCGCCGTGGTAATGGTTGAAGGAATGTATGTGATCTTGGATCATAAAGCGAAGGATATTGGCATGGATCGTTTTAACAAGTTAGCCAAACTGGGGTTAATAAAAAATAATGGTGCCCAGCTTGGCAAGGCAATCTTTTTTGCAAAACTTATAATTATTACCGGTCTACTCCCCATCTTTTCTTTTCAAAAAGTAGAAGGCAAAATGTTTTCACCATTGGCTTATACCTTGGGTTTTGCACTACTTGGCGCTTTGATCACCACACTAACCCTGGTGCCCGTATTAATTAGTCTTTTACTTGGAAGAAATGTGAGAGAAAAACACAACCCCGTTGTGCATGCACTCACTGCCTTCATGCTGGGCGGTTTTATAAAAGCGTTTAAGAATAAAGAAATAGTCGTGATCATTTCATTTATTGCCATGGCTATCGGATTGTATTCCTTTAAATTCCTGGGAAGCGAATTTTTACCTGAATTGGATGAGGGCTCTCTTTGGTTAAGGGTTCAAACACCTTACAGCATTTCGCTTGATAAATCGGTAGAAGTTTCAGCCGAGGTGCGGAAAATTTTAATGGAATTTCCAGAGGTAAAATATGTGGTTTCGCAAACCGGGCGACCCGATGATGGAACTGATGTTGCCGGTTTTTACAACAATGAATTTTCTGTGATGTTGTACCCGGAGTCCGATTGGAAATCAAAAAAGTCAAAAGAGGAACTGGTGAATGAAATGAATGCTAAACTTTCAGTCCTTCCGGGAACAGATCTAAATTTTTCGCAACCCATCATGGATAATGTTGAAGAAGCAGTCTCGGGTGTCAAGGGTTCAATATGCGTAAAAATTTTCGGCGATTCTCTAAATTACATGGAAGAAAAGATTAATGCTGTATTCAATATCTTAAAAAAAGTAAGAGGCATTGAAGATCTTGGAGTGATTCATAATATAGGTCAGCCCGAATTGGATGTAAATCTTGACCAGCAAAAAATGGCGTTGTATGGGGTTGCAACTGCTGATGCGAATGCGGTGGTGGCAATGGCCATTGGCGGACAGGCGGCATCCACATTGTACGAGGGATACAAATTGTTTGATATCAGGGTGCGGCTTCCTGAAGAATACAGGAAGACTTCAACCGACATAGGTAATTTATTGGTCCCGACAAACAACGGTTCAAAAGTTCCTATAAAAGAAATTGCATCCATCACCAAGACTACAGGTCCATGTTTGATTTTCAGAGATGATAATGAGCGATATGCCGCTTTAAAATTTTCTGTACGCGGCAGAGACATGGGAAGCACCATCGCCGAAGCGCAGGAAAAAGTGAATAGGACTGTCTCTCTTAAAAAGGGTTACGCCATGGCATGGCAGGGTGATTTTGAAAATCAACAGAGGGCTGAGAGACGTTTGTCCCAGGTGGTGCCAATAAGTTTAATACTTATTTTTCTGTTATTGTTCGTCATGTTCGGAAATTTAAAAGATGCAGGGTTGGTTTTTTTAAATGTGCCGTTTGCCATTGTCGGTGGCCTGCTCGCGCTGCACATTACCGGGACCAATTTCAGCATTTCAGCAGGGATCGGGTTCATTGCATTGTTCGGAATTTGTATCCAGGATGGCGTTTTGCTCATCACCGTTTTTAAACAAAATATTGAAAAAATAAAGGGTCAGCAGTCTTCTTTATATAATGTCATTAAATTAGGAGTCAATAGCCGGATACGCCCTGTCATGATGACTGCTTTGATGGCTGCAATCGGATTGTTGCCCGCTGCAGTTTCCCACGGGATTGGTTCGGAAAGTTCGCGGCCGCTGGCACGTGTCGTAATTGGAGGAATCCTTTGCGCAATGATTTTTTCCCTGTGGGTTTTCCCCTTAATTTTCGGCTGGGCTTATCGCAGAATAGATAAACAACCGTATGGTCCAGCCGCAACTGAAAATCAAATCATAAAATGACAATCGCTTAAAAGATTTCCTGAAACTTAAATAAGATCGTTTCCTCGTCATATTAACCTTTACGATTCGAAATCAGAAATGCAATTAAACGAGTTTTATTTGTATTTTTATTGTTGCCTAACTATTTATACCATAATATTTGTTTACGCGCATTTTGTCTTGCTTAAATAATGAATTGATCGAAAAATTACCAACAATCAAATGCTAACGATACAGCATGAAAAGATTTATTTTTCCGCACTGTATTCAATTGTAGAAACGGTCAATTGAATTCAAAAAAAAACCATAATGAACAAAGTATTAAGAGGTGTTTTATCTTTTTCTCTCAAAAATAAATACTTCATTTTATTTGCTACGGTTATATTACTTATATCCGGAATTGTTACATTTAAAACGATGCCTATCGAAGCATTTCCGGATGTCACCAATACGGAAGTGACCGTAATTACCCAATGGCCGGGGAGAAGTGCTGAAGAAATTGAAAAGTTTGTTACCATTCCACTCGAAATTGCACTGAATCCGGTTCAGAGAAAAATCAGCCTCCGTTCGACGAGTATATTCGGTCTTTCCTACATCAAACTTGTTTTTGAAGATAATGTAACCAATGATCAGGCGCGCCTGCAGGTCAATAACATGATTGGTGATGCAGATTTGCCACAGGCAGTGACGCCGGATATACAACCCCCAACAGGTCCTACCGGAGAAATTTTCCGGTACACATTACGAAGCACCTTCCGGGATGCACGAGAATTAAAAACGATCCAGGATTGGGTTGTTGACAGGCAAATCCGCGCTGTGCCCGGTGTCGCCGACCTCGTTAGTTTTGGCGGAAAAACGAAAACCTACGAAATAAAAGTTGATCCCGGCAAAATCGCAAATTTGGGTATTACTGCACTGGATGTGTACACCGCAGTTCAAAAAAGCAATATTAACATCGGAGGCGATATCATCGTTAAAAATAACCAAGCATATGTTGTGCGGGGTGTGGGTTTATTAAATGATATCAATGAAATAAAAAACATCGTCATTCAAAATATTAATGGTGTTCCGGTTCTTGTAAAAAATGTTGCTGATGTAGAGATATCAAATGTACCGCGGCTGGGATTGGTGAGCCGCTCTGATGCCATTGTGGATTCTTCGGGCAAAAGAACGATCAGCAATGAAGACGATGTTGTGGAAGGAATTGTAGTAATGAGAAAAGGAGAAAACCCAAGTAATGTAATTGCCGGGTTAAAAGCCAAGATTGAGAAGTTGAATAGTGTAGTCCTTCCTGCCGATACCAAGATCGCTCCCTTTTATGATCGGAATGATTTGATTCATTTTGCGACGCACACCGTTTTGCATAATATGATTGAGGGGATAATTTTTGTTACAATCATCGTCTCCCTTTTCATGTTCAACTGGCGAACTACACTGATTGTTTCCATTATTATTCCGCTTTCCCTGCTGTTTTCTTTTATTTGTTTGCGGTTAATGGGAATGTCTGCAAATTTATTATCACTCGGTGCAATAGATTTTGGAATCATTATTGACGGCGCCGTCGTCATGGTGGAAGGAATTTTTGTTTTGCTTGATCACAAATCGCACGAAATTGGTATGGAGCGTTTTAATAAGATTGCCAAGATGGGACTTATTAAAAAGAACGGCGCTCAACTTGGAAAGGCGATCTTCTTTGCAAAATTAATAATCATCGCCGCACTACTTCCTATTTTTTCATTTGAAAAAGTGGAAGGGAAGATGTTTTCCCCGCTTGCCTATACGCTCGGTTTCGCATTGCTTGGCGCATTAATAAGCACCCTTACACTCGTTCCTGTTTTAATTCATCTACTCCTGAATAAAAATGTTAAAGAAAAAAATAATCCCGTCGTTAAATTTTTGGTGAGGTTAATGACCAATGGGTTTTCATTCACCTACCGGAATAAAGTGATGACGGTATTGATTTCTTTTATTATCATCATAATAGGTTTGTTTTCTTTTAAGTTTTTAGGTAGTGAATTTTTACCGGAATTGGATGAGGGGTCAATTTGGCTTCGCGTGCAATTGCCTTATAGCATTTCATTGGATAAGTCTGTAGAGGTCGCCAGACAGGTTAAAGCCACACTGATGAATTTTCCACAGGTAAAAAATGTTATTTCGCAAACAGGACGACCGGATGACGGGACTGATGTTGCGGGTTTTTATAATAATGAATTTGATGTGATGCTGTACGCGGAAGACGACTGGAAACCATTGATCACAAAAGATGAATTGATTGACCAGATGAATCAAAAACTCTCGGTAATTCCCGGCGCAGACCTGAATTTCTCTCAACCCATCACAGATAATATTGAGGAAGCCGTTTCAGGAGTCAAAG
>DATGFZ010000329.1:0-9111 GCA_035308805.1 Puia sp.
CTACCTCACCGGCGACGATGTATAAATTATTATCGTAATCATATTTGGTACGAAAACTGGAAACGGGCTTTAGAAATTGCAGGTTATGCAAGATGTCTTTGAGTGTAAAATCGCTGGAATCGGGGAAAAACATCAGGTCGCCGGCGCCAAGACCCATGCCGCTGCGGTGCGTGAGCAGGTCGCGGATGGTAAATTCTTCGGTTACCCATGGTACATACAACCTGAATTCAGGGATATAATTTCTTACTTTATCATCCCATTTTATTTTTCCTTCGTCAACCAAAATACCCAGGGCAGCAGCCGTGAACGCTTTGCTGTTTGAAGCAATCCCGAATAATGTATTTTCATCTACAGGCTGCATGGTATTGAGCGAGCGAACTCCATAACCTTTGGAATGTATGACTTTTCCGTCCTTAATAACGGCAACGGCTATCCCAGGAACATCAAATGCTTTCAGGGAACGGGCAACCAGTTTGTCTATCTCGGAACTGGTTAAGGGTTGCGCGAAAACAGCGTGGGCAATAAGTGAAAAAAGAAAAATGAAGATTGACTTTTGCATAAACAGATAGATTTGGAGAACAATTTATGCAAAAATATAATGCTCAGGTGAAAACCCGGGGTTCGCAGACAATTCAAATCCGTGCGGGAAAACCTGGCCTTTCCAGGTATCGCCCTGGCCCGTTTGCTGAAAGGATAAAAAATTACTTTGGCATTTTTTTTATCGACTTGATCTTTTCGATCACCTCCAGCAGCCTTTGTTCGGTAACATCACTTTTTACAATGTAATCGAAGGCGCCGGTTTCCATAGCAATCACCGGCAGAAGGACTTCTTCCTGCCCGGATACAATGACAACAAAAATTTCCGGGTTATAACTTTTTATTTCATCCATCACATCCAGCCCGGTTATTGGTTTCATGTAATGGTCGAGAAAAATCAGGTCTGGTTCAAGGACAAGGCTATTGATGCAGTCATCGCCGTTCTCGAAAACGTAAATGTCCTTAATGCCAATTTTTTTGAGATGGTATTCGTAAAGTTGCCTGCAAAATGGATCATCATCAACAAGAAAAACACAAAATGGGAATTCATTAGTCATGACAGCGGCTTTAACAGGAATGGTAAATTGGGGCTTACGCCATGGGAACAACGCAATTTTGAATGCTTTAGTGTATTGAGCGGGCACAAACCCGCACAGCTGAGGGATACCCCTGGTCCCTGCTATTTTTTTGCATGGCAATCGATAAGTACCCTTTTCGCCTCCAAACAGCCATCCAAAATATTTCCTGATTATTCGCTTAAATTCGCGGATTTCGATTTAATTCGTGTTATCCATTCATATGTCAACAACATCTCATTCAGAAACGGGGAAAATAAGTTCATTACTCATTAAAAATGCCCGCGCTGCTTTTTTGAATGAGGACAATGTGCATCAGCAATGGGCAGCGCTGCATTATTTAAGCAAGCCTGATGTGACCGCTGCCATTGCCGAATATGCCAATTTTGAATCCATTGTAAAAAAATATGCAGATGAAATTTATTATTTACCTGAAGACGATGCCGTAACCATGGATTCTATCTATTGCAGGGACGCCGCCATAGCCACCAACAAAGGAATGATCATTTGCAATATGGGAAAACCGGCAAGAAGAAACGAACCCTTTGCCGAACAAAAAGCATTTGAAAAAAATAATATCCCCGTGCTTGGCGCAATAAAATACCCCGGCACGGTCGAGGGCGGGGACGTTGCGTGGCTTGATGAAAATATGTTGGCTGTTGGACATACTTATCGGACCAATGAAGAAGGGATCAGGCAATTGCGATCATTGCTGGATCCTGTTGGCGTGGAAGTTGTTGTTGCGGAATTGCCGCATTACAAGGGACCTGCCGATGTTTTTCATTTGATGTCCATTTTAAGCCCCGTTGATAAAAATCTTGCCGTTGTTTATTCTCCGTTGATGCCGATTGCATTCAGGAATTTATTACTGAAAAGAAATTATGAACTCATTGAAGTCCCTGATGATGAATTTGAGCAAATGGGTTGCAATGTGCTCGCTCTGGCTCCGCGGGTCTGTCTGATGGTTGCAGGAAACCTGAAAACAAAACAGTTGCTTGAAAAATCAGGATGTGAAGTCATCGAATATTCCGGCAATGAGATCAGCGTGAAAGGGGGTGGGGGCCCGACCTGTTTAACCAGACCAATTGTGAGGCACACTTCCTAGCCAGGTCACGCATTCGCTGTGAACAGGATTCCTGGAGCTAAAGACGGGATGACATAAAATATCATTTTCTTGCCGGGGTTGACTATGATTCTCTTCCGCAAAGATGAAACCAGCTTCCAATGGTGCGATAGGAAATCGTGAATGGTCAGCAGGGAACAAATGTTCACTTCAAATAAAAAAGCCACGCAAATAATGGCATGGCTTTTAAAAAGACCACGATCAAATATCTACGCCGTCGCTGGTTTAAGCGAATTTTTTCTTATCAGGTAATAAGCTCCGAAAAGTAAAGCGCTGAAAACGACAGTTGCCATTAAACTTGTTCTGTAAAAGGGAATCGCGTCATTGTAACAAAGCAATAAACCATCAAAAGTCTTTGGTCTGCCTAAACCTCGTGTGCCGGTCCAGCCTGCCCATAAAATAAAATTGGATAAAATAAAATATATAGTCGGAGCGGCAACAGAAGCAATCAGTACATTAACCACATTGATTTTCCGTATTGCCATTCCAACAAAAACCAATAATCCGAATAAGAGATAATTCTGCCATTGACCTTCGTAAAATCCCTGCATGGTTGAAAGTCCGCTACTGTAAAGGATCTGGTAGAGCAGGTCACTGATGAACATGGATAAAACCGGAACGATGAAAGCCCATTTTTTATCTTTAATTACTGCCCCTGCAAAAACCGCCATAGCCCATTGCGGGGCAAAACCGTATGGCCGATTTGGGAAGACACGATACAATGACAGGATGAGGACCAGTAATATCAACGACCAGATTATTGTTTTGCTGCGTTTCATGTTCAAAATCTTTTGGGCTACAAAAATAATTTAAAAAACTGAGATGACGGTGATGATTATTGGGAAATCAGACTCAGCGGGATATCCTCAGCGGGGAGGCACGCTCGCTCTGTAGATCACCGTATTTTTCTGTGCAACAATTTGCAACGAGGCTTTGTGAAAGGCGACAAAAGCTTCCCCGCCTGTAATGGTTAATGGCGGCTTTTCACTTTCCGTCACCACAACACTTCCGGCAAACACCAGGAAGGTTTCCACAGAGTCTGCCGTCACTGCCATTTTTTCCTCGGCCGGCAGTGCAATCCCAGCCAATTCAAAATCCTTTGCCGGGGTAACATAGGAATGAATATGCCGGCTATTTTCTTTTCCTGCTATGATGGTTGGAATGGTCTCCTCGAATTTCACATGCTTTAATAATTCATTTACATCAATATGTTTTGGCGTCAATCCGCCACGAAGGACATTGTCCGAGTTTGCCATGATCTCCACATTTTGTCCTTCTAGATAAGCGTGGGGCAGACCCGCATCCTGGAAAACGGCCTCACCGGCATCCAGATGAACAAGATTAAATAAATAAACAGAAAAAATCCCACGGTCAATTTTCCCGGGTTCGTTGTAAGTCATTGCTGCGCGTGCAGCCCAAAAATTTTCATCACCTTTTTTAAATTCGTTTTTTAAATATCGGGGAACAATTCTCGCCAGCAGGGGTTCCAGCACCTCATTGACAATGTCCTGGTCAAGTTCCATCACCGTCTTGTACAATTCATAATAATTTCCTTTTTCAAAAACAGGCAACAAAAAATTAAGTTCAGGAATTTCATGCAATATCTTTATTAATTTTTCTTTTGGCTTAAACCCATGAAGCAGCCAAAACTCGCCCAGTGCAAGCATCAGTTCTGGTTTGTGATTGTCATCTTTGTAATTTCTGTAAGGTGCATGTAAAGGAATTGATTTTTTATTTTCTTGCGAAAACTCATTTTCGGCATTTTCTTTTGAAGGATGAACCTGGATAGAAAGCATGTCCTTTACATCCAGGATCTTCAATAAATACGGAAGACGCCTGAATCTATTATTGACGTATTCTCCCAATGTGGCTGCAGCATCTGACTGAATGTATTCATTCAACATTATGCCTTCCTCATGATCCATGACCAGTTCGGAACTCGCATGATCATGGGCACCGAGCCAATATTCGGCAAACGGTTTATTTTCGTGATTTTCAATATGCAACAGTTGCGGTATGAATGAGATGCCGCCCCAGGCATAATGCTGCACTTTGCCTAGCAGTTTGAAAACTTTCTTGTTTGATTGATTCATGAGAAAAATTTTGCCTCGGGGTGAACGGGAAAAAGCGGAACAACTTTGCGATTGCAAAATAAGAAAAGAAAACTACTAATGATGATTCAAAAAGGTTCAGGAAGGAGAGTGAGCAACCGCAAAGAGGATCGAAAAAAATAATCAAGAAATAGTTGCACTTAAAGGGCAGCCATGACCGGATCGATTGATTGGGGTTGTCAGCAAAAAATCACCAGCCTTTTTTTACGGCGGTAAAATCAAGACGCACTTGGATCTTTGGCTTCCGGCATAAAACATCAACAATAAGACTTAGAAAACCTGGTGAAGTTTCCGGCATATTTCTATTTTCCGTTTCTGCCGGTAAAGACAATGCAAATGATTATGCTTCCACCATCATTGATGCTGAACTGCCGGAATGCTGTTTTAAGAAGATTGTCTGTAAAGCACATGAGGAAATTAATCGAGCGCTTTCATCACCCTCCCATAATCCTGCTCCGAATTTATCGTCTTTGCCGCTTTTGCGTATGCTGTTTTTATATTGTCGCTTTTTGGCATGCTTGGCGCAATGGCAACAAGCAAATTACTTTTGTCAAAATCAGAACTGATGTCTGCGGTTGAATTTATAATGGTAATCCATTCCTGCTCCGATTGAATGTTTTTCCCCGCTACCTCTTTTATTAAATTGACCCTGTCAAAATCGGCACCGACATGATCGATTATACTCATCAGTTTATCAAAACCCGCGTCTGGAGGAATCCCCGGACCGATTAGTTCTTTTATCAAATTTTGTTTGTCAAAATCGGATCCTATGTGTTCTGTTGCATCAAGCATCCGGTCAAAATTTGCGCCGGTTTTCTTTTCCTTCTCCATCACCAGTTTTAATAAATTTACTTTTTCAAAATCGGAACCTATATTATTTATTGCATCCATTGTTTTACTCAAATGGTTATCATTGAAAGAACTTCTGGCAATAAGTTCTTTAAGCACGTTTGATTTTTCAAAATCTGAGCCCATAGACTCTGTCACATCTATTAAATTATTGACCTCCTCATTGGAAAGATCCTGCTTTACTATGTATTTAAGCGCGTTTGATTTTTCAAAATCCGAACCGATCGATCTCACCGACTCAAACCAATTTTCAGCGATCACTGAATCTTGAAAATACTTGGCGGGCATGTTACGCAATAAATTTCCTTTATCGAAATCGGATCCGATTTGGGAACCAATTCTTTTGATTACCAGGCGCAAATCATGCTGTGAAATGCTGTCGGAAGAAATCAGAAAATCCATGTACATCGCTTTAACAAAATCACTTTTCAAATTGTCAATTTCATGCAATACGGCCTGGTTGCCTCCTTTGGCATAGATGCGCTGGAGGCGGCCTTTTGCATCAAATCCCATATCTATCATGTCCCTGACGGCGATCGCTAAAATTTTTTTCCCGTCCTCGCTGGTCACATCTATCTTTCTTCCGTTATCAGATAGCTCGTATTTTATTTGGCCATGATAATCACAATCTGCATTTAATTTCCGGTCATTTTTTTTGTAATGCAGGTACCCATCCGGAGTAATGCTTTGAATCCCGGTTTCATCATCGTTAAATTTTATTTCTCCTGAATAATAGATGCTGAGATCATTTTCACCGTCGTTTACGATCATTACGTTTCCCCTGTGGCAGGATGCAGTAATCAATACGATGAATAATGCACCAAAAATGATTTGTAATTTTTTCATGGCTGATCAGTTTTTATTGTCTGAACGTTTTACATAATAAAAATACCCCAAAAAACTTAAAGCTATACTGAACGACATAATGGCTATGGAGTGAATGCCAACCGGGAGTGTCAGGTTGATGATGGTGAGTCCGAGTCCTATACATACCAAAACAAAAAACCATTTTATCGCGGTGCTTTTGCTGTCCGTATTCGTAGGCTGAAGATATTTCTCAACTATATTTTCAGAGACCTCTTTATCCAGCATTTTTCTTTTTATTCTCCCATCCAAAATCAACCTGATAATCCCTAAAAAAAATGACGTAAATAAAAATATACCTATCAACGTACCGGCAATGGAAATGATATCATGATCAAAATCCCTGTCCGCAAAAGGACCGTAATTACTTTGCGCATTTACCGTAATGAATAACATCAGGGCACCTAATATTGCTATTGCTTTTTTCATTTTTATTTTTTTGGCGTTATTGATGATTGATGAGACAGCCATACTTGTTTTAAGTTGCAGTCAATTCAATAAAAATTCAGATCATCAATTTTCCGCTGGTATTTTTTATACATTTCAATACATTGAAAAATTAAAAAGATCAAAAAGGTGATGATCACCAAAGAGATCACGATGGAAGAAATGCCTGATGCCAGTCCTAAAATATATGTTTTAAAAAACCGGATTATGGTCAATCGGTACAGATAGGCCGGAATGCCGGCTGCGGCCAGGGCAGAAAATACAACAAGATAACCCGGTATTCCATTCAGGGGGAATACCGGTTTTTCAGTCCTAACCCTTTCCAATACAGTGGCGGACAAATCAAAATCAAAAACGGGTGTGGGCTGTTCGGTGATCGCTGTAAAAAGAAGTTTATATGTTTCCGCTTTCGCCTGGCATTGGGCGCATTCATGTATGTGCGCAACAATGTCCAGACTGCAACCCGCCTTATCCAGAACAAATTGCTGGATATCCGCGTCCACAAGATGTTTCTCGATCATAATTCTTCCTTTTTATATTTAGCCAGCAAATTTTCTTTGAGCATTTTTCGTGCTCGAAATAAATAACTTTTCACGGTTCCTACCGGCAGCTGTACAATTTCAGAGATCTCATCATAACTCATGTCCTGGTTATGATATAAAGCAATCAGCGTTTTGTACACCGGCGGCAGGTTTTCAATTTCAGTGCTCAGGATAAAAGATAGTTCCTTTTTCGAAATTATATTTTCGGTTTCGTTATTCAGCGCATTGGATTTGTTGCTGAGTCGTTCCAGCACATCGGTCTCGCTTTGCGGAAATCTTCCCGGCAAAACCAATTTTTTCTTTTCCAGATAACTCAGGCAGGTATTGTAACCAATTTGTGCTATCCACGTAGAAAGTTTCGACTCAAACCTGAACCCCGAAAGTTTATTAAATACTTTCAGGTAAATATCCTGGGCAAGGTCTTTTCTGTCTTCAGCGTTACTGATCATTTTAAAAACAATTTGAGCCGTCAACGCTTCTGTATTTTTAATAATCGTGGCAAAGGCGCCCGTTTCTCCACGCAATACCTTGTCCACTAAACTTTTATCAGAAAGCGTATATCCGGTAATATCGTTCACTGGTGCAATTAGACAGGCAAGTTCATGCAATGTTGCAAAAAATGCAAAATTGTTTAGGTAGCCGCCAGGGTGGTACCGGGATGCCCGGTGAGGATTTACGGGATGGAATATCTCGCAAGACCTTAAGTTCCCCCGAGACAAAGCCTGACCCGGTTTAGATTTGAGCTCGCCATTCAGGATGAGAAGCCACTGTATACTTCATCAAGAAAATCCCGCCCAGTGTAACTGAGGTTAATGCGAGTCCTTTTGACGGGCGCGTTTGATCAATGTCAAGGTGTGGGTTAGCGATTTTGTACTTGTCCAATCCTGGTGTCCGGTTATGATGAACCTTGGATTTTTAAATTTTCTTTGCAGGTTCCCAATGGTCGAAGCCCATTGGTTCAGGTTTGCATCGGCAATATTACCAAGGTCACCAGCCTCCGCGCTCTTGATGAGACAGCCTCCGTAAAGGATCCTTTCTTTGGCGAACCATATTACGATATTGTCTATGGTATGCCCCTGACCGGGAAAATATGTTTGCATGGTGTGTCCCCCGATGGTGAAAATGGTGTCATTGGGAATAATATATTCCGCTCTTTTTTCACCCCTGGCCCGGCTTAGTTCATCGGTTAATTTGGTTGAATATGTTCTCACGCCCTGTTGCCTCAAATATTCAAGCCCCGCTGTTCGGTCATCGTGAAAATGAGTCGCCAAACACATGATCACGCTTTTATTATGCCTGCCTTTTATACTGTCCAGCAAAGGTTGACACTGCGTGGTGTCCCAGGGTGTATCAAACAAAATGACGCCAGAGTCTGTGACCAAATACATGCTGTTTGACGGGAACATAAAGCCATTCAGGTTTTTGAATGTTGTATACACATAAAAGTCTCCTGATAAATGAGCAATGTTAAGTTTGGTTTTTGCGGTCTGCCCATAACCGCTGGTCAAATAAAAAAGCAGCATGATCCTCATTAATCGTTGCATAGATAGGGTCTTTAGTCTGTTGTTGAGTCTCACCGGGCCCCCGGATAGGGAAAAGCTTAATTTTTTTTCTTCCCGTTGCCGGCTTGGCTAACGGGCATGCTCATTCGAATTCCTGCAAGGGCATGGAGCATGCTTACTAAATAGAATGGGGACGTCCGAAAAATAAAACATATCCGTCGGCATCTGCCACTTCAAATCCGCGTAAACCATCATTGTCATCCTGTAAAGGCCGGTGAAACGTTACACCCCTTGACCGGTATTCTTCAAATAACATGTCAGGTTCCGCAGCAGAAATATAGGCATCCAGGCGTGCCCATTCATGACGCGTATGATTGGGAACCGGTTTTATATCGGGGTCAATTGCCTTAAGCATAATGGAAATGTTGTCACGGCCCACGATCGCAAAAAAGGGATCGTCATCCGGGGCAATATACCGTACGGTAAATCCAAGTTTATCTACATAAAAAGCAACGGAGATCCGCAAGTCTGCGACAATAAAAGATGTGGCGATGTAATTGA
>DATGFZ010000330.1:0-24585 GCA_035308805.1 Puia sp.
ATACGGCGATGAATTTTGGAAAACTTTGCGCAGATACAGGGTACAATTGAATTTGATGCGCATTCATAATATTAACTCGTACAATATGAGGAGTTTTGAAATCCCTGCAGTCGGTGGAATTATGATTGCTCCTGATACTCCGGAACACCGCATGTTTTTCGAGAACGGAAAAGAAGCAATCTTTTTTAAGAACTCCGGTGAATGCCTGGAAAAGATTAATTGCGTTTTGGATTTGACTACTGATGATGCAAACCAAATTAGAAACAATGCGAGACATCGCTCGATTTCTTCCGGATATAGTTATAAGGACAGGGCAAAGGAATTTTATGAAGCGGTACAAACATTGTAAGAAAAACGAATTTTGATAAACGAACTAAGCAAACTACAGTTTGGTTAAGCTTGCTATTATTCATTTTAATCCAATCGAATTATATCCTCCGGTGATGAATTGGCTTAATTATGTGGGAGGTAATCAGGACCAACTGGAGGTCAGAGTGTTTACAAAAAAAAATCACGCAAACGGGAAATCTTTTTTTCCAAATAATGAATCAATAAAAATTATACGGATTGGCGGAGCCAACAAAAGAAATAGTTTATTAAAGTATTTCGATTATTTTCTTTTTCATTCTTATACTACTTTACAACTTTCATTGTGGCGCCCTGGAATAGTGATGTATTATGAAACCATTTCATCGGTGCCAGCGATAATGTATAAGAAGTTTTTGAACCAGCATAGCAGATTGTTTATTCACTATCACGAATATACTTCGCTACCAGAATATGATCAGTCCGGCTTTTTTACCCGCCTGTCCCACTCCTGGGAAAAAAAAATTTATCCCTCGGCTGAATGGATTTCACAGACAAACCAGGAAAGGATGAATTTTTTTTTGGAGAATAATAAGAAGATCTCCATCCCTAACCAGTTTATTTTACCAAATTATCCGCCGCAAAGCTGGTTTACAAACGAGACAAAAAAGAATTTTTCTTTTCCACTGAAGATTGTCTATATAGGTGCGTTGAGTTTGGAAACGATGTACACAAAAGAATTTGTTGAGTGGGTCATAACGCAAAAGGGCAAAATAACATTTGATGTATATTCCTCCAATATAACTGCAGATGCGAAGGATTTTCTGCTTGCGGCAGATAAAAATATAGTGCGGCTGTTTTGTGCTGTGGACTATTTTTCTTTGCCCGGGGTTTTTGGAAATTATGACGTGGGAATAATATTGTATAAAGGGCATATACCCAATTATATTTACAATGCCCCCAATAAGTTATTTGAATATCATGTAAATGGTCTAGATGTGTGGTTCCCCGAACAAATGGCAGGAACAGCTGCTTATATAAAAACAGATTCTTATCCCAAAATTCTTGCACTTAATTTTGATAAACTTTCTGATCTCAAGATAGCGGATTTGACAAATAGGGAGGATTTGCCATTTAAAATCAATAAATATTCTGCAGAAGTTGTTTTTAAGGAACTGCAATCGGAAATATTTGTATAGGCAAAAGCTATTATAATTAATTAATCAATATAAAATGAGCAGAGGCAGGTAATGAAAATTTTCAAGCCAGTATTTTCTTTTTTGGTTTTTCTATTTTGCGTGACAATGAGTCCTCTAAGTGTTTGGGAATCTATTGGCATAGGTATTTCTTTGTATTTTTCCATTGCTTTTTTAGATGATCTGGGAAAGAGGATCGTTATTATGGATCTGGCCATTATGATGGGGTTACTTACCTGCGTGGTAGTTCCTATTATTTTTTATCATTCATATACCAAAGAAAATTATCTGGCGCGGCTCTGGGTAAAATATATGCCGGTCTCTTCAAATGACTATTTTTCGTTTGTGGTGCCGGCAATGGTAGCCATGATAATAGGGTTGCGTGTTCCGCTGGGTAAACTTCAAATAAATAAGACTCCTGAAATTTATTTAAAAAATGTAAAAAATTATTTAGCGACAAGACCACGGCTCGGACTGATCCTCATTGGAGTAGGGGTTACCGCAAGCCTTTTGGATTTTTTGTCTCCGGCAAGCCTGGTTCAGGTGTTTTATCTGATTGCGCATTTAACCTACGTTGGTGTTTTTTATGTGATTTATTCACCCAGCAAACAAAAAGGATTTATTGTACCCTTTGTTATTTCACTGATGTTAGGTCAGTCAATTATAACAGGGATGTTTGGAGATCTTATCAATATGCTTGCCTGTTCCGTAGTGTTGATTTTATTAGGCAGGAAATTGAGTTTTAGAAAGAAGTTAGTAATTGCCGTTGGAGGTTTCTTTTTTATATTGGTGATTCAATCAATAAAATTTGATTATCGCAGCAAAATTCATGGCGAGCACAGTGGTGCTGATCCGATTTATTTTGCGAGCTTAATTACAGATAAAATTGCGGATCCCTCGACCATTTTCGAACCTATCCCCATGTTTGGGATTGCCATGCGCTTAAATCAGGGATGGCTAATTGCCACCACCATGGACAGAGTACCCAGAAGGTATCCTTTTGCTTACGGTGAAACCATTTGGCAGTCAGTTGCTGCTGCCATAATGCCCCGGTTTCTCTGGCCGGACAAACCCGAAGCGGGAGGTAAAGCGAATCTCAAACGGTTTTGGGGATACGATATAAGAGGATACAGTATGAATATTGGACCATTGGGTGAAGCATATGGAAATTTTAACGTAGAGGGTGGAATAGTCTATATATTTTTTTATGGCGTTTTTTTTAATCTCCTGTTAGCCGGAATAATCAAATTAGCAGAAAAACGACCAACACTTATTTTGTGGTTGCCGTTTTTGTTTTTTTATACCATTACCATGGAGACAGATCTGTTAACTACAATGGGCTCGCTGATAAAGGCCGTCTTGTTCACGTGGATCGTGTTCAGGGTTTTTAAAACCGGATTTCGAATTGATCTTTAATGAAGGGATTACATTATTTTTTCAGACATCCTCATCCTGTATACTTCAGTCTCGAAAAATTATTCGGAAAAATTGCTGAACAGGTGTCTTCATCTCATTGTGAACAATTTGATGTGAAAATCATTACACTCCCTTTTGCAAGCAAGGTATCTACCCTGTACCGGAATATTCTTTTTATAAAAAAAAATCAGTCCGCTTTAAATCATATTACCGGCGATGCGCATTATTGTATTGTCGGTTGTAAAAAAGACAACATTAATGTACTAACCATACACGACTGCGTATTGCTGAAACGCAATTCTGTTTTTAATCCGAAATACTGGATTTTCAAATGGCTTTGGTATCAATGGCCGGTGAAAAAGGCAGATATGGTAACCGTGATTTCTGAAAATACAAAAAAGGAATTGCTGTACTATACAGGGTGCGATCCCCAAAAAATAAGAGTGATACCTGATTTTGTAGATCCCGTTTTTCAACCTGCTTATCATGAATTCAATAAGGACCACCCAAAAATCCTTTTTATCGGCACATCGGCAAATAAAAATCTTAACAGGTTGATTGATGCCCTACATGGAATAAATGCAGAATTAAATATTATAGGCAGATTGAATACCCCGCAAATGAAAAAATTAAAAGCCAACGGTATCGATTTTGTTCAGGCGGAAAGATTATCGGAAAAAGAATTATTAACAAAGTATCAGCAGTGCGACTTGTTGGTGTTCCCTTCAACCTATGAAGGGTTTGGATTACCCATACTAGAAGCGCAGGCAGTCGGTTGTGCGGTCTTGACAAGCAATTTATCTCCTATGAAGGAAGTTGCAGGCGAAGGAGCATGTTTGGTCGAACCTTACGATATATCTTCGATCCGCAATGGAATTGAATTGATTATTAACAACCCGGCATATCGGGATCAATTGATCAAAAATGGTTTTCGAAACGTTTCCCGTTTTCAACTGGAAAAAGTGGTTAAAGAATATATCTCTCTTTATAAAGAGCTTGTTCAAAAAAAATTTTCTCAATAGCCAGTTATGTGTGGTATTGCAGGTATATTGAATTTCAGTGACCAGCAAATTGACAAGTCTGTAATTCAGAAAATGACGGATGCTATAGCGCACAGAGGCCCTGACGCAGACGGTTTTTTTTCAGAAAACAATATTTCGTTTGGCCATCGCCGTCTGTCAATTATAGACCTGTCATCCGCAGCCAACCAGCCGTTTATTGACAATACGGGTCGTTATATCATGGTTTTTAATGGAGAAATATATAATTATAAACAGGTCAAGCAGCTGGTTCCGGAATACCATTTTAAAACAAGCTCCGACACCGAAGTCATCATTGCGGCCTATGCCAAATGGAAAGAAAATTGTTTGCAGTATTTCAGTGGCATGTTCGCAGTGGCGATTTGGGACAGGCGGGAAAATGAAATGTTTATTGCGCGGGACAGGTTTGGGGTGAAGCCCTTATATTATTTTATTGATGATAATAAATTTCTCTTCGCATCTGAGGTAAGGTCAATTTTAGCTAGTGAATTGGTAAAAAGGAAGATCAATTCGACAGCCCTGCTGGAATATTTTACTTACCAATCCTTTAGCTATCCTTATTCTCCTGTCAAAGATATTTTTCAGCTGGAAGCTGGTTCATGGATGATCATAAAAGACAAGAAAATTGAAAAGAAGAAATACTGGAATGTTTCCGAGCCACTTGCTGATTTTGATTTTGAAGATGGAAAAAAAGTACATGCAAAAGTGAAATCGTTAATGCTCCAATCGGTTGAAAGAAGATTGGTGAGCGATGTACCGGTCGGCGCCTTTTTGTCTGGCGGCATTGATTCCAGTTCGATCGTAGGGCTTATGGGAGAAGCCGGAAACGGAAAACCAAATACGTTTAATATTTCTTTTGAAGAAAAAGATTTTGACGAATCATACTATGCAGATGTTGTTGCAAAGAAATTCAATACCAATCACACACGCATTTTATTAAAGCCTACCACCTTTTTAGATGAATTACAAAGTGCAATTGCGGCGATGGACTCGCCGAGCGGAGACGGTATAAATACTTATGTTGTGTCAAAAGCAATTCGCGACAAAGGGATAAAAGTCGCATTATCAGGGGTGGGCGGCGATGAATTATTTGCGGGCTATCCTTTGTTCGATCAATTTTTGCAATTACAAAAAAATGAATGGCTATGGATGTTGCCGCTAAAGGCAAGAAATTTATTAGCCAATGTTTTTTTTAAGAAACAATCGCTCAACAAGCAGGACCGCCTAAGGCAATTATTGAATTTGCATTCGCCTGGGATTGAAAACGCATATCCGGTATCCAGGCAAATACTTTCTCCCAAACTGATTGCATCACTGACATCCCTGCTCCCGGATACGGATTGCAAGTTTTCAACTGCAGTTCAGCAGGACCTGATAAATCAAAAAGAAAGCATAGAAAAGCTGCCGTTGTTAAGCCAGGTGTCTGTTGCGGAATACCTTGGTTACACCCAGCATACCTTATTAAAAGATACAGACCAGATGAGCATGGCTTCGTCTCTGGAAGTTAGAGAGCCATTTTTCGATCCGGATCTGGTGCGGTTTGTTTTATCAGTTCCGGATAAATTTAAAAAAGGCACTCATCCAAAAACATTATTGATCGAGTCTTTAAAGCCGCTATTGCCTGAGGAGATTACAGAAAGAAAAAAACAGGGATTTTTATTTCCCTGGGAAATATGGCTTAAGAATGAATTGTATTTATTTTGCGAAAGAAGTATAAAAAATATTTCGAAGCGGGATTTTATTAACGGAGAAAATTTAAGCAACTATTGGAAAAGGTTTTTGGACGGCGATAAAAACACGAGGTGGTCAGAGATTTGGCTGTTTGTCGTTTTGGAAAACTGGATGGATCAAAATGGAATTGAATAAAAAGAAGATTTTATTATTTGCAGATTGGTATGAGCCTGGCTATAAGGCCGGCGGCCCTATTCGTTCTTGCGTGAATTTTGTAAATAACATGCAAAGCGAATACAGTGTCTATGTTTTTACTACCGACAGAGATCTGGGTTCTGACAAGCCTTATGAAAATATCGAGGCTGATAGATGGATTCGGCTTTCGGACTCAGTGTATATTTACTACTGCTCTCCAAAAAAACTTTTATGGAAAAATATCCGGGAACAAATAATTTCGCTGAGACCTGATTTTATATACCTGAACAGCATGTTCTCGAAATATTTTACCATTTATCCGCTGTTAATAATTCGCGTGGCCAAAATAAAAGCAAAGATTATTCTCTCACCAAGGGGAATGCTGCGGGATACGGCAATTCAATTTAAATCTGTAAAAAAAAGAACTTACTTAACTCTTTCAAAATGGCTTGGGTTATATCGCAATATTTATTTTCATGTTGTCGACGCTATGGAAATGTCGGATGTTATTGCGCATTTTGGAAACCATTCGCGGGTAGCAGTGATTCCAAATTTTCCTGCAGTGCTGGCCGATCACCCTTCATTTGTTAAAAAAGAAATTGGGAAATTATCAATGGTTTTTGTTGGTAGAATTCACCCGATAAAAAACCTGGGATACTTATTATTTGTTTTAAAAGAAATCCTTTCTGCCGTCAATCTTAGTATTGTCGGTAGCATGGAAGATAAATCGTTTTGGGAAAGTTGTAATAAAATTATCAAAGAATTGCCTTCCAATATTTCTGTAAAATACTTAGGTGAGATCCCAAACCATCAGTTGGCACCCATTATCTCAAAACATCATATTTTTATTTTACCGACAAAAGGAGAAAATTTCGGACATGCCATATTCGAAGCACTTTCGCAAGGCAAACCCATCCTCATCAGCAATCAAACACCATGGAGAAATTTGCAGCAATCAAAAGTAGGCTGGGATCTTTCATTAAAAGAGCCACATTTATTTTTGGAAGCCATTGAACAAGCTGCTTCCTTTGACCAGCAGGAATATAATGAGTGGAGCCAGAATGCATGGAATTATGCCTACAATTACACTTCGCAACTTCATTTGCGAACTGATTATTTAAATCTTTTTAACTGACATGTACATTTTAGGACTCAATGCTTATCACGCAGATTCTTCCGCTGCCATTTTCAAGGATGGGAAATTGATCGCCGCAACTGAAGAAGAACGTTTTCGCAGAATAAAGCATTGGGCCGGGTTTCCATCGATGTCCATTGCCTTTTGTTTGAGGGAAGCAGGAATTAATTTGGAGCAGCTTGACCATATCGCAATCGGCAGAGATCCTTATGCTAAATTGATGAAGAAAATGCTATTCTTACTGCAAAACCCTTCTGGAAGCTGGAATGTAATTGCTGATCGTTTTTCTAATTCAAAAAAAGTAGCTTCACTAGAAAATGAATTTGCCTCATTAGATAATGACGCAGTCACCTCGGTCTTGAAAAAAAAAATTCACCAGATTGAGCATCACCGGAGTCATCTGGCATCAGCATTTTTTGCATCTCCCTTCAATGAAGCGGCTCTTCTTTCCATAGACGGGTCCGGAGACTTTACTACGACAATGACTGGTGTCGGAAATGGAAATAAAATAGAGGTCCTGCATTCAATTGATTTTCCGCACAGCCTCGGGCTTTTTTATACAGCGTTTACCCAATGGCTTGGCTTCCCTCATTACGGTGATGAATATAAGCTGATGGGCCTTGCTCCCTACGGAAATCCGCAATACGCAGAAAGGCTGCGCGATGTTTTGCTTTTTAAAAAGGATGGCTCGTTTTCCCTGAATTTAAAATATTTCAGGTCTGCAACAAGCGGAATAATCAGTTATGGTGATGACCACGTGCCCCAAGTTGCGTCCCTGTTTTCTGATTACCTGGTAGAAAAATTTGGATTGCCTAAGAAGAAAGATGAACCGTTATCTCAGTTTCATAAGGATATGGCTGCTTCGGTACAGCGCATAACGGAAGAATTGATCTTTCATATTTTAGAAAACTTACAAAAGAAAACAGGTTTAACCAATTTGTGTGTTGCAGGCGGTGTTGCTCAAAATTCAGTTGCCAATGGTAAGATAACCAGAAACACTTCATTCAAAAACATATATATTCCTTCAGCAGGCCATGACGCGGGGATTGCCATGGGCGCCGCATTGTACGTTTACAATCAAATACTGAATAATCAAAAAACTGAACCCGTTTATAGTGCATATACTGGCAGCCGATTTTCCAATGATGAAATCGAACATTATCTTCAATCAAAAAATGTTGTTTATACAAGGCTGGCAGACGAAGAACTTTATACCATCGCCACTGATTGTCTTATTAACGGAGGCGTTATTGGATGGTTTAATGGCAGAGCGGAATTTGGACCGAGAGCTCTGGGAGCAAGATCGATATTGGCTGATCCAAGAAGACCGGACGCAAAAGAGTTGCTTAATTCGAAAATTAAAAGAAGAGAAAGTTTTCGACCCTTTGCTCCATCCATATTGCGGGAATTTGTTTCAGAATTCTTTGAAGTGTCCGATGATGTTCCATTTATGGAAAAAGTTTTTCCCATTAAAAAAGAAAAACAACACTTGATACCTGCGGTCACTCACGTAGATGGTACAGGCAGATTGCAAACAGTTGACAAGAAAATAAGCCCGCGATATTATGAACTTATAGATACCTTTCGAAAAAAGACTGGTATTCCTATTTTACTCAATACTTCGTTCAATGAAAACGAACCTATCGTAAATTCGCCGGCGGAAGCATTGGAATGCTTTTTACGGACTAGTATGGATATGCTGGTGCTGGAGAATTGTATTATAACACGGACATGAGAAAAATTTCTATCATCACAGCAACATTCAATAGTGGAAAAACCATTCGCGACACGTTAAACTGTATCATGCGACAAGATTACCCGCTCATAGAACACATTATTGTTGATGGCAATTCCAGTGATGATACATTAAAGATCGTCGCCGAGTTTTCACACATATCAAAGATCGTTTCAGAAAAAGACGGCGGCATTTATGAAGCGATGAATAAAGGAGTTTGCCTGGCGACGGGAGAGGTGATCGGAATTTTGAATTCAGACGATATTTATTCCAATGATTCGGTCATTAGCAATATTGCAAAGGAATTTGAAAATGAAAATATTGATGCCCTATATGCAGATCTTCAATATGTGAAACATAATAATTTGAATCAGGTGGTGCGCACATGGAAGACAGGAAAACTTAACCGGAAAAGTTTTTATTATGGCTGGATGCCTCCTCATCCAACTTTTTTTGTTCGCAAAAGTGTTTATGATAAAGTGGGATTGTTCAACACCTCACTGCGCTCAGCGGCAGATTATGAATTGATGCTTCGTATTTTATTGAAACATCATGTGCCTTCAAAATATATTCAGCAAGTGATCGTAAAAATGAGATCGGGTGGAAAAAGTAATGCCTCCATCAGAAACAGAATTAAAGCAAACAGAGAAGATCGGCTTGCCTGGAAATTGAATGAACTGAAACCTTATTTTTTTACCTTGTATGCAAAACCGATCAGGAAGATCGCTCAATATTTAAAAAAATAGAAATGTCGAAAGTTGCGTTGATAACAGGTGTTACCGGCCAGGATGGCGCTTACCTGAGTGAGTTGCTGTTACATAAAGGCTACGAAGTCCATGGTATTAAAAGAAGGGCCTCTTCATTTAACACCGAAAGAATAGATCATCTTTACCAGGATCCTCATGAATTCCATGTGCGTTTCCGGTTACATTACGGAGATCTGACAGATTCAACAAATCTTATTCGCATCATTCAGGAAGTGCAGCCAGATGAAATTTACAACCTGGCAGCGATGAGTCATGTTCATGTAAGTTTTGAAACGCCCGAGTATACTGCCAATGCTGATGGAATTGGAACTTTACGCATTCTTGAAGCGGTCAGGTTATTGGGACTGACCAATAAAACAAAGGTTTACCAGGCATCCACATCCGAATTATATGGATTGGTGCAGGCCGTGCCTCAAAATGAAAAAACTCCTTTTTATCCGCGCTCTCCTTACGGTGTTGCAAAATTATATGGGTTCTGGATCATCGTGAATTACCGGGAAGCATACAATATGTTTGCCGTGAACGGAATTTTGTTCAATCATGAATCACCGCTTCGGGGAGAGACCTTTGTCACCCGCAAAATTACCCGCGGCGTTGCAAAAATCGCTCTCGGGTTGCAGGAGAAAATTTTTCTTGGAAACCTCAATGCGCAACGGGATTGGGGGCACGCAAAAGATTATGTGGAAGCAATGTGGCTGATGCTGCAACAAAAAGAGCCTGAAGATTATGTGGTGGCAACAGGCGTAACGACAGCAGTGCGTGAGTTTGTGCGGATGGCTTTTGCAGAAGTGGGGGTTGAACTTGATTTTAAAGGAAAGAACGAAAAAGAAGTGGGAGTAGTTGTAAAAAGCAATAACCCCGATTTCAATATAAAAAAAGGAAAAGAAGTAGTGGCCGTGGACAAAAATTATTATCGCCCGACAGAAGTGGACCTGTTAATCGGAGATGCAAGCAAAGCGCGCAAGCAATTAAAATGGAAGCCTAAATATACATTGCCCATGCTCGTAAAGGAAATGGTGGATGCAGACGTAGAGATATTTAAACGGGAAAAATTACTTCAGCAGTCGGGTTTCAGTATCAAAAACCAACATGAATAAAAGCGATAAGATCTTTATAGCAGGACATCGCGGTATGGCAGGTTCCGCAATACTTAGAAAATTACAAACAGAAGGGTTTACCAATTTTGCACTTAGAACATCTTCCGAACTTGATCTGCGCAACCAGCTCGAGGTTAATTCCTTTTTTGAGAATGAAAAGCCCGTTATCGTTTTTATGGCGGCTGCGAAAGTTGGAGGCATCCTTGCAAATAATATTTACCGCGCGGAATTTCTGTACGATAATATAATGATCCAGAATAACATCATTCATGCATCATACAAAAACAATATAAAGAAATTAATGTTCCTCGGTTCTTCGTGCATCTATCCCAAACTTGCTCCACAACCACTGAAAGAGGAATATTTGCTCAGTGGTGAACTGGAACCAACGAACGAACCGTATGCAATCGCGAAAATTGCGGGAATTAAAATGTGCGATGCTTACCGCAGTCAGTATGGCTGCAATTTTATTTCAGTAATGCCCACCAATCTATACGGGAGCAACGATAATTATGATCTGGATAACTCGCACGCACTGCCTGCTTTTATCCGAAAATTCCATGAAGCAAAAATTAAAAATGAACCGGAAGTGATGATCTGGGGATCAGGAAAACCTCGCCGTGAATTTTTGCATGCCGATGACCTGGCGGAAGCTTGTTTTTTTTTAATGGATAATTATAATGAAGCAGGTTTTATCAATATCGGAACGGGTAAGGATATTGAAATAAATGAATTAGCAGTCCTTATAAAAAATATTATCGGTTACACGGGCAAGATATCGCATGATTCATCAAAACCCGACGGCACGCCAAGAAAATTGCTGGATATAACTAAAGTTAAAAAGATGGGGTGGTTTCCGAAAATAGGGTTGGAAGAGGGGATCAGAAAAGCTTATGAAGATTTTTTAAGTAAGCTTGATTAAAAAAACGTCATGGTATCGTTTTTTCACAAAAAGAAAAGTTCTTTGGATTTCAGTTCTTTGAACTGCGATATTCATTCACATCTTATTCCCGGTATAGATGATGGCGTTCCTGATCTGGAAAGTTCTATAAAAATGATCTCCGGCCTAATGGATATCGGGTATTCGAAAATCATAACCACCCCCCATATTATGTGGGATTTGTATAAAAACAATAAAGAAATTATTCAGTCCGGATGGAAAATCGTGAAACAGGAGATAGAAAAAAGGAATTTGGCCGTAGATTTTTATGCAGCAGCAGAATATTTTATGGACGATCATTTTGAGATAATAATTGATAGCGATATGCCGCTGCTTACCTTGAAAGACAATATGGTATTGGTAGAATTTTCTTTTGTCCAGGAGCCGATCGAATTAAAAAATATCATTTTCAAATTACAGATCAAAGGCTACCAGCCTGTGGTTGCGCACCCGGAACGATATCTTTACTTTGGCGCCAATAAAAACTGGTATGATGAAATGAAGAATGCCGGTTGCCTTTTCCAGGTCAATCTATTATCGCTGATTGGTTTTTATGGTAAACCAACACTTGAATTAACACAATACCTGATCAAAAAAAAATACGTTGATCTGTTGGGAACAGACCTTCATAACGAGCGTCATCTGGAAATCCTTCAACATTATCCTTCCTCAGACCTGGTTTCCAAACTCATGGATTCCGGAATGATTCAAAATCACCTTCTCTGAAGCAAGTTGACAGCTGATGGCCGCTGTGTTTGAAAAGCCGGTCCGAAATCGCAACCTCCTCTGTCACCTGACGGTAAAAATTTCCCCCGTTCATCCTGTTTATTAAAACTATAAAAAATTGAATTTCTATGTTTTAGTAATTTAATAAACAATTAAGCAAATAAATAATCAGGGCAGGATATTGTTAAGTAAATTACAGTTCTAAAAAAAAGAGAAGGAGTTATTTATGTCTACCTTAGAATTTAACCAGCTTTTAGTGAAGAATGCTGAATTTTTAAAACCATTTGCCATCACACTTACCAGGGATAGTGAGGATGCGAAGGATCTTTTCCAGGAAACACTGTTTCGGGCGCTAGCCAACAAGGATAAATATAATGTTGGAACCAACGTAAAGGCATGGCTGTACACCATCATGCGGAATATCTTTATCAACAATTACCGAAGAAAGGCAAAACAAAATACCATTTTTGATAAAACGGGAACAGATTTTTTGCTGAACTACAACCAGTCGGTGATTCCGAACACAGCGGAATCGAATCTGCGTATTAAAGATATTCAGTCGGCGATCAACAATTTACCGGAAATTTTTCGCAATCCTTTCCTGTTGTATTTTGATGGTTTTAAGTATCATGAAATAGCAGACATGCTGCAGGAGCCTTTGGGTACTATAAAAAGCCGGATACATTTTGCGCGCAAACTATTAAAAAACCAAATTCACCAGTTTTAATATCCGGGTGAATGGAATTATTTATTCATCGCTTTCATCTTTTGTAATTGAGGGAATTGATATTTCACGTATATGAATCAACAAGTAATATTGGTAAATGAAAATGATGAGGAAGTAGGAACTGTTGAAAAAATGGAAGCTCACCGCAAAGCTTTATTGCATCGTGCGTTCAGCGTTTTTATTTTTAATGCAAAAGGAGAGATGTTGTTGCAGCAACGGGCAAAAAACAAATATCACAGCCCGGGTTTATGGACCAACACGTGTTGTAGTCATCCCTATCCCCTGGAAAGTACGGAGAGTGCCGCGACGCGCAGATTGCAGGAAGAACTGGGTTTTACGACAACTTTAAAAAAGATATTTGATTTTACTTATCGTTCGGAATTTGATAATGGACTGACCGAATTTGAATTCGATCATGTATTTGTCGGAGAATATAATGACAAGATAATTCCAAATATGGATGAAGTCAATGAATGTTGTTTTATGAGTTTTGATGCTATCGAAGAAAGATTATTATCGCATCCTCAAAAATTTACTCCCTGGTTTCATATTGCTTACCCGATGGTAAAAGAGTGGAGAGAAAAAAATCCCGAAAAAATAGCCGCCTCCCCGGCACAGCTGGGATAAAGCAGGTTTTTCCTGGGCTTTTTTCCAATAATAATGTTGAAGGATCCAATGCAGGGCGTACGATGCGTATTGATATGCCGAAGAAAAGAAGCGAGGCTAATACGAAAGCCGTATAAACTAACCCTCGATCATCAAAAAAGTCCCGTCACCAAAAAATACGCACCGCATATAGTCAGCGCCATGCTGCCATACCATAACATTTTTCTCCTGGTAAGAATGGCGATTGCAGAAATGGCGATGGCGATTTGAAATATAGTAACGGCTTTTGATAAGGTTACGTGTTTTACCAAATGCGTTTCTGAGCTTTTCTCATATTCTTCGGCCTTGGTTTTTATCTCTTCTTTTTCCTTTTCATATCTTTCTACAGCTGTTTTACTTTCCTCGTCCACAGGTTTTGTGGATAGGTTATGTAAAATTTTATCTGTTGAAGCAGCAATTTCTGATTTAATCCCCTTCGCCTGAAAATAACTCCACTGGTCGGAAGATCTTATCTGATCGATCAGCGCTTCATTGACCTGGTGACCGCCCAACAACCCTGCGATGGCTGCCAACACAGCCACAAAGGCTGTTGAGAGTGCGACAAATAATGTCCATCTTTCTCTTTCTTCAGCTGCTTTTTCATTGATGGCTTCCTGCAGATGCTCGGTTGGGATTTCCTGTTCTTCCATAATAAACGTTTAATTGCCAAATTAAGGAAAGTTATTTAATGAATGGCAATTGTTTGGGAAATTATCGGTGTATTTAATTTAGTAAGAATTTTAATTTAAATTGATATTTTTAATGCTGGTTAACTTTCCTGAATTATCAAAACTCCTGTTATGAAATTTTTTCCTTTTCTTGCAACACTAGTAATTATCTTCTTATTTTCCTGTAACCCCGGCCCAGATAACAGACTCAACAAAGCAACTCGTGAAGATAAAAACGGATGGATCTATGTTCATCTTGAAGGCTCTCCGGAGACTATCGGTTACCAACACGGTTATTTGCTGGCAGATGAAATTGACACTACCATCCAGGCTGTTGCTTATTGGTTACAACATGAAACGCATTACAACTGGCAATTTTACCGTGATGCGGCCAAGGATTTTTTATGGGGTAAGATCGATCGCGAATACAAAGATGAGATAAACGGAATAGTAAGCGGATTGCGCGCAAAGAATAAAAATTACGATAGCCTGGATGTTACTGCATATAATGCATTGGAAGAACTGGCGTTTTATTATGTTCCAGAAGTGATGAACGCGGCCAGGGCGCATAGCGGAGATAATAAGGCGCCGGGAAATTGCAGCGCATTTATTGCAACAGGCAGTTACACGCGGGATGGCAAGATCGTGATGGCGCACAATAACTGGACGGAATATATTTGGGGACAGCACTGGAATGTTGTCGCGGATATTGTTCCCGCTTCGGGCAATCACCTGATGATGGATTGCATGCCGGGCTTTATTCATAGCGGTGATGATTTTGTCATTACAGCAAACGGAATGTTGATCACGGAAACAACAATCACACAATTTTTAGGGTTTGATTCTACCGCAATCCCTGAGTTTGTCCGTGCCAGAAAAGCATCACAGTACAGCAACAGCATAGACGATGTGATAAAAATTTTCACAACAGGTAATAATGGAGGCTATGCCAACGACTGGCTGATCGGGGATACAAAAACAAATGAGGTGGCAAAATTAGAATTGGGTTTGAAATACAGCAGGGTTTGGAGAAGTAAGGATACTGCGATGATCGGCTCGAATTTTCCAAGTGATCCGACCTTGATCGCAAAAGAAACCACTTTTAACACAAAGGATTCTACCACCTCACCAAATGCAAGAAAACGCCGGATGGAACAACTGGTAATTGTTGATCTGAAAGGCAAGCTGGATGTGGAATCTGGAGAGCAGGTAGAAGCTGATCATAAAGATGTATTACAGAATAAAAACGCAAACAATCGCTGCGTCATCTGCGGGCATATCGAAGAAGATCCGAAGGGCTGCCCCGAATGGGATTGCAAACCTTTTGACCCGATGGGGGCGGTGCAGGGAAAAATAACAACGGCAGAGTTAGCAGGAAAAATGCAATTTTGGGCACACATGGGTCATCCATGCGGAGAGAGTTTTATTGGTGAACAGTTTTACAAATTGCATCCCGAATACGAATGGCAATCGAAATATTTAAAAAATATGATCGCCTATCCATGGACCCTGTTTACGGCCAAACCATAGACGATAGAATATCTGCTGGTCTTTTGCTCTTTTAAAGAAGTGGCTTCCCCTCTGTCTCAAAGGGTGGGACCCACTTTTGGTTCACGGCAGTTGGCTTTGGTTGTGTTGATCGCTAAAATGGTTCCAGATGATTTTTGCTTTAGCGCTGCCCACTGCTTCAGAGAGTTGTTCCTGGTTCAGCAGTTTGATATTATTTACTGAATGGAATTGCTTTAATAAAATATCGGTGGTGCTTTTGCCGATTCCTTTGATTTGTTCAAGCTCATTGACAAATGTTCCTTTGCTTCTTTTTTTGCGATGAAATGTAATGCCAAAATGATGCACGGCATCGCGAATCCTTCTTATCAATTTTAGACTTTCGCTGTTGTAAGAAAGTTTTATGGAGTCCGTATCCCCGGGGAAAAAAATTTCTTCTTCATTTTTTGCAAGACCGACAACGGTCAATTTGCCAGCCAGGCCTAACGCATGAATGCTTTCCATTGCTGCACTTAGTTGTCCTTTTCCCCCGTCAATGATTACCAGTTGAGGCAGAGGTTGATTTTCCTCAGTCAATCGTTTGTATCTGCGATGAACAACTTCCTTCATCGTGGCAAAGTCATTAATGCCTTTTACGGTTTTTACATTAAAATGCCGGTAATCCTTTTTGTTTTCCATGCCGTTTTTAAAACTTACCATGGCTGAAACCGGGTAACTTCCCTGGAAATTCGAATTGTCGAAACATTCGATCTGCAGTGGAAGCTCTGGAAGGTGCAGATCTTCCTGCAGCTGATATAAAACTCCTATTTTTTCCTGTTCTGTTTTTTGCGAGAGCTGAAGTGTTTTTTTTCTTTTTAATTCTTCGCGGAAATAGGCCACATTTTTTTCTGAGAGTTCCAGCAACTTCTTTTTATCGCCGCCTTTTGGCACGGTAAGCACTACCCCTTCCTGCGGGAACTCTATTGCCATGGGGACAATTATTTCTGCAGCGGTGCTGTTCAATTTCTCCCTCAATTGGGCAATGCTGATGGATAAAATCTCTTCGTTTGTTTCTTCAAGATGTGTTTCAATTTCTGTGGTATGCGTTTGTACAATGGTTCCGTTATACACCATCAGGAAATTAACATATGCGGTGTCTCCATCTCTGGCAATTGAAAAAACATCCGCTTGCGAAACATGTTTGCTTACGATGACAGATTTTGACTGGTAATTTTCGAGATGCTCTATTTTTTTATGAATGAATGCTGCTCTTTCGAAAAGCATATTTTCAGCTGCAGCTTTCATTTCAGCTTTGAAATGACGAATGACAGGCGAAAGATTTCCTTTCAGAATATTCCTGATCTGCACAAGGCCTTCCTGGTAATCTGCTGCGCTTTGCAAACCTTCACACGGACCTTTGCAGTTCCCAAGATGATATTCAAGACAAACCTTGAATTTATGTTTTCGAATATTGTTATCGGTCAGATTTAGTTTACAATTGCGCAGTTGTATATTGGCCCGGATAAAATCCAGCAGCTCTCGCACTTTGCCCACAGAAGTAAACGGGCCCAGGTATTCCGAACCATCAGCAATTTTTCTCCGGGTTAAAAAGATTCGCGGGAAAGGTTCATTTTTAATTACAATAAAGGGATAGCTTTTATCATCTTTTAAATTGATGTTATACCGGGGTTGAAATTGTTTGATCAGTGAATTTTCGAGCAAGAAAGCGTCCTGCTCCGAATTGACAATCGTGAATTCGATCTTATGAATACGCTGAACAAGCTCGTGCGTCTTGTAGGTGGTAAATGTTTTTAAAAAATAAGAGCTGACTCTTTTACGGAGATTTTTTGCCTTTCCCACATAGATCAGGTCATTCTTTTCATTAAAATATTTATAAATTCCCGGCTCAAGCGGGATCGTCGATGAAATTATCTGAAACTCTGTCTGTGTCATGTTGTTTTATTCCCCGGCATCCCAGGTAACCTGCAGCTGGTTTGTTTTTCTCGGTTGACCTGCCACCTGCAAAATGGTCGCCATTTGAAAATGCTTATTTGATTGCCAGTATAATTTTTTTACAATTATTGTATCGCTTTTGTTTAATGTCTGCTGGATAAATATGCTTTTTACTTTGCTATATAATTCATCGGGAGTTGCCAGTACATCCACCCTTTGTAAAGACAATCCAGGATTAGCCGAAGTATAATTGAAAGTTGCTGATTGTGTTGTCTGATCAATAAAAGAACTTTCTTTAAAATTTGCTTCAAAGACATCTTGCCGGAGGTCAGGTAAAATAAAATCCTGCGCCAGTTTATCAAATTCACTGCGCTTGATGTATGATGAATCCCGTTTATTATTTTCAGTCACAATTTTCAAAATGGCTGTAGGCAATGAGTCCACATAATGAATTTGTCCTTTAAGAAAATCAACCACAGGAAAAAAACTCTTTTTCTCTGTTTGTTCTGCAGCTGTTAGGGCTGGTTTTTGATCTTTGCAGCCGCTCAATGCGGCTGCTCCAAATAAAAGGATCATTGTGTATTTCATGCGCGAATTTACTGAATCGTGAATGAAATTTTTTGGAGTCCCCGGTGATGGTCAAGATAATTGCGGTATCCGGTTTGCAAAAAAATAAAAAGGAAAAAATCAACCAATGAAATTGATCTGTGACGAAGGCTTGTTGAGAGCTTGACAACAGAGCTTTTTATTTACCAGATGCTTTTTGATAAGCCGATCTTCAAACCGTATTCTTTGAGATTTTCTTTAATGGGGTATGCGCCAACAAAAGTAGAAAGCAACTGATAGCGGAATTGGGGACCAGCCTGCAGGCGGAACTGACCAAGCTTATAGGATACAAACGCTTCGATGCCCCCGTTAAAATTCCATCGTCTGAAAAGCGTCGGATCTTTTATGTAATTGGAATAATCGGTCGCCAATAAATACGAATTTCTGTTTAATAAGTAGGTTGGTTCGATGGTTGCGGCGATATTAAATTGTAATTTTTCATTTCCCAATACCTTAATTTCCAAACCAACGGGTGCAGACAGATCGAAGTATTGGTTTTGCAGTGTTTCGGTCGAATTACCTCCGAAATTTTGCACGTTTGTATACGAGGTAATAGAATTTGGCGAATAACCGTATACGGAATTCAGAGTTATCGTAGCAGGTTGCGGTCTGTAGGAAGAATATGCTTCGATGGTGTAACGGCTGTAATTAAGCTGCAGTCCGGTTTTGATGGCAATATTGCGCGTTAAACGATAAGCAATGGTTGCACCGAGTTCAACCCCTGCAGCGGGTTTGTGATCCACATAATCGTTGGGACTGCCTAAATGCGTTGAGGCAATGGGAATATTTTGAACATTTGATTTAGGAACATCATAATTGCCGCCACCCGAAAGTGTGCGGAAACTTGCCGTGGGAGATAAATATTCCTGCAGCTGGAACCTGCTTTTCCTGGGCTGCTTCGGAATGGCATAGGATGCACTCTCCTGCAGCCAGCTTATCTTCGTTGATTCTTCCTTTGCAATACTCTGATTCAATTCCGCATCCGTCGTTAATCCCGGTTTAACCACATCCCCGGATACAACTACATTGTTAACAAGCGGAAAATTTTCAAAAACCAAGGAATTATCCGGTGAGTTTTTTAAAGCGTTCATCTTACCGGGAATGTTTGTTGAAGGATTATCTCCGGTTGTACCATTTGCATTGAGAGGATCATCAATTGCCAGTATATTGGATATGATTATAGGATTTGTTACGCCTGATTTTTCATCATCCCCAGCTGTTTTTTGTACATTATTGTCAGGATTAAAGGTTGAGAAATTTGGCGCAATGGGAAATTGAGCGACACTATTTTTCTCTGTTTCAACAGCGGGATTAGCTGTACTGGTATCAATTGGCTTTTTAATGGAAGCCAAATGTTTATCGGGGACTAACAATTCCTTGCCGGCTATAAAAAGAATGCCTGTTATCAATAATGCCATGCCTGTAATAAACCAACGTCTGCCGGTATGCAGTGAGCTGTAAATGCGTTTCCAAACTTTCTCCGAGGGATATAGTTTATATTGATCCGCTTTTTGTTTTATCAGCTCCTCAAATTCGTCGTTGGTAAAATTTCTGTCCATCTTTTTCAATCGTTTTTAGGGTTGGATTCATTAGGATTTGGGATCTATATAGCTGGTTATCTCACGGCAGTAAGCCATGCAGTTTTTTCTTTTGGTTTTTGAATGATCCTCTTTCTGAGCAAAATGTCTTCCAGCATTTGTTTTGCCCTGGTGTATTGAGACCTGCTAGTGCTTTCCTCAATGTCCAGCATCTCAGAAATCTCTTTATGCGAATAACCTTCAATGGCATAAAGATTTAATACGGTACGGTAACCAATCGGCAACATCCTGATACATTCAACAATTTGCTTTGCCTGAACAATGCTCGGCACACTTTCTTCTCTTGTTTGTATCGCACTGGCATAGACCAGATCAACACTTTCGTTAAAACGTTTGTTTTTTTTCAGGTTGTTGATGCAGGTATGTACTATTATTTTTCTTATCCATCCTTCAAAAGCTCCTTTATTTTGAAAAGTGTGCAATTGAGAGAATACCTTAATAAAACCTTCCTGCAACATGTCTTCCGCATCCTCACGGTTATGCCCAAACCGATAACACACGGCTAGCATTTTGGGACTATACCTATTGTAGAGTTCCCGCTGGGCTGCAGCGTCATTTTTTAAACATCCTTGAAAAATGGCTTCCTCGGTCATGTGAACCGTTTGTTGCCTTGTAATTTAGACAATTTTTGGGGATTGATGCTGCTTTGTAGATAAAAAATTTGGATGAAAGGTTGAATAATGGAAGGTTCAAGCCCAACAACCATTCTGTGATTCAACCGATCAAAACCGTCCCCGTCATTTCCTTTGGAATTGCCAGGTGCATCATTGTTAAAATGGTAGGGGCCAGGTCGCCCAGCTTTCCTTGTTTTATCTTTCCTTTCCATTCGTTATCAATGATAAAAAATGGAACAAGATTTAATGAATGTGCTGTATTCGGCGTGCCATCATTGTTGATCATGAAATCTGCATTGCCATGATCGGCGGTAAGAAAAACGGCGTAATCACTTGCCAGGGCTGCAGTAACGACGCGTTCAACGCATTTGTCGACGGTTTCCACGGCTTTGATGACCGCTTCCCAAACACCGGAGTGTCCAACCATATCTGCATTGGCAAAATTCAGGCAAATGAAATCTGCTGTTTTATTTTTAATTTCTGCAACTATTGCATCGGTTACTTCATAAGCGCTCATCTCAGGTTTTAAATCGTAGGTAGCAACTTTTGGCGATGGGATCATGATTCTCTTTTCACCCTCAAAGGGAACTTCCCTTCCTCCGCTGAAGAAAAATGTCACGTGCGGATATTTTTCCGTTTCGGCAATGCGAATCTGCCTTAATCCATTTTTTGCAATGATCTCACCCAGCGTATTTTTCAGATCATCATTCTCAAAAATGACATTTATATTTTTAAAAGAATGATCATACTGCGTCATTGTAGTATAATGCAGGGATAGTTTTTTCATCCCTTGTTCGGGGATATCCATTTGCGTTAGGACCTGAGTAATTTCACGGCAACGGTCTGTTCTGAAATTGAAACATATGACTACATCATCATTTTGTATGGTGGCAAGGGCCTGACCGTTCTCAGTTATTACCGTTGGTCTTATGAATTCGTCGGTAATATTTTGAGAGTATGATTTTTTGATCGCCTCTGCAGCATCAGTTGCTTTTTCTCCTGTTCCGTTTACCATGGCGTCATAGGCGAGTTTTACCCGCTCCCATCTTTTGTCGCGATCCATTGCATAATATCGCCCGCTGACTGTCGCAATTTTTCCAGTCGATTTAGTCAGATGTTCTTCCAGCTCTTTTATAAAACCCAGACCGCTTTTAGGGTCTGTGTCCCTTCCGTCCGTAAAAGCATGGATGAATACCTTGTCCAGCGCCTCACCTTGACAGATGTCCGTAATCGCCTTTAGATGATCTATGTGAGAATGGACACCACCATTGCTCACCAATCCCAATAAATGCAAAGGCTTGTTGTTTGCTTTGGCAAATCGAATTGCCTGCAGCAACACTTCGTTTTTTGCAAATGAGCCATCCCGCACGGCAACATTGATACGCTGTAATTCCTGATAAACAATTCTGCCGGCGCCCAGATTCAAATGACCAACTTCGGAATTTCCCATTTGCCCATCCGGTAAACCTACAGATTCACCGCAGGTTACAAGGGTGGTATTCGGGTAGTTTTTGTATAACGAGCTGACAAAAGGAGTTTTTGCATGTTGGATAGCATCAGCTGACTGTATTTTTCCAATCCCCCAGCCATCCATGATTACAAGTATTACTTTTTTATTTGCCATACAATTACAGCTTTTGGTTATTATTATCTAAGGTTTGCGAAGTTATAAAGTATTACCCGCTAACCGATAATTTTATCCCGGCTATATTTTTGGCATATTTTTAGCATTACGTGAGGGATGAAATAATTTTTTATGAAAAACCATTCGGGATTAGCATTTATTGCAGTATCCCTGCTTCTCCTATCCTTCACTAATTTCTTCACTGTCGATGATGTAGCTACAGCGATCCGATCAGGTAATATATCCCGGTTATCCGGCTATTTAGACAATAGGGTTGACATTACTTTGCCCGATAAAAGCGATACCTACAGCAAGAGCCAGGCTGAAATGATCATCAGTGATTTTTTTTCCAACAACGAAGTTCAAAACTTTAAGGTGAAACACAGGGGCGAAAACTCCGGGACAGAATTTTGCATCGGCATATTGCAAACGCGCAACGGCAATTTTCAGACTACATTTTTCATGAAACAGAAAGGTGATAGGCAATTGTTGCAGGAACTCAGGTTTCAGCCACTTGAATAAAAAATTCCGGCATTTAAAAAATTCAATTTTTTTCCCTTCCCGAATGCTTTTTTAAGATAGCCGCGACCACGGAATCACTCTTGCGCCCCGGCTTGCCGCTCCGCTTTCGAATTAGCGTTTGTTACCAACCAGGTACAAACTCATCAACTTTCTTATTAGTTTTGCTTCATGCTGAATTTTAATGAGCAATTGGACACTCTGGTGAAAGCTGCTTTGCAGGAAGATATCGGCGAAGGCGATCATTCAACACTTTCATGCATTCCTCCAAATGCGCCAGGCAAAGCGATATTAAAAATTAAACAAGACGGCATTTTAGCCGGTGTTGCTGTAGCAGAAAAAATATTCATGATGCAGGAGCCCTCAGCAAAATTCATTTTTTTTAAAAAGGATGGCGATCAAATGACGGCGGGTGAGAATGCTTTTGAAGTTGAAGCCGCTGTTTGGACTATTTTACAATGTGAAAGAGTAGTCTTGAATTGCATGCAGCGAATGAGTGGCATTGCAACATTAACCCGTCAATATGTTGAAAAGATAAAAGGATTTAAAACGAAAATCCTCGATACAAGAAAAACAACTCCGAACTTTCGATTGCTGGAAAAAGAAGCGGTAACCATTGGAGGAGGAACGAATCATCGCTTTGGTTTGTACGATATGATCATGCTGAAGGATAACCACATCGACTATGGTGGCGGAATAGAAAAGGCGATCCAAAAAGCCAGCGCGTACGTACACTCCAAAAATTTAGATTTAAAGATTGAAATTGAAACAAGAAATATTGACGAGGTAAAAAGAGTGATTGCAGTGGGCAAGGTTGACCGGGTGATGCTCGATAATTTCTCACCGCCTCAAATTGAGGAAGCCTTAAAGATAATTAATGGTAAATATGAGACTGAGGCAAGTGGCGGAATTAATCTGGATAACATCATTGACTTTGCAAAAACTGGCGTTGACTTTATCAGCATCGGCGCATTGATACACCAGGCTAAGAGTTTGGACCTGAGTTTGAAAGCGATGATGATTTGATTGATGGGGCCAGGTTTGAAAATGAAAGAACAATCCTAAACAATGAGTAAAAAAAATAAACCTGACGCACGGGGTTTTGTTTACAGCACCGATCCAGATTTTCAGTTTGAAGCCTCAAAAGAACATACAGAAACACCATTGCCTAAACAGCAAAAACTCAGAATAAGGTTGGACACGAAACACCGTGCGGGGAAGGCGGTTACTTTAATTAACGGATTTATCGGCACTCAGGAAGAGCTGGATGAACTGGGAAAAAAATTAAAGTCTTTTTGCGGTACCGGCGGCTCTGCAAAAGATGCCCAGATCATTATTCAGGGAGATCAGCGAGATAAAGTGTTGCAATGGCTTTTAAAAAATAATTATACGGCTTCCAAAAAAATATGATTTGGTGTTTCATCTTTTGATTGGCCTCGACATGCTGACCGGATTCATTTCCGTGATTAGTTTTGTTTTATTCGTGCTGGCAAGAGGAAAAGAAAACGAGGTAGCAGAAAAACGAAATCAATCCATTCATTTTATTTCGCTCTTTATTTTTGTAGTTCTGGGTGTAATTATTTTGATTATGCTTTCCGATATGAATCCATAAAAATTATCCCGTAGCCGCCGCAACAGGGATTTATTAAATGTTCAATGCCGGCATCATAAAAATATGTAAGTCCATTTATTTTCCGGTAAAGTTTGCTTTTCGTTTTTCGAGAAATGCTGTTGCGCCTTCTTTGACGTCAGCCGTATCAAATAATTTTCCGAAGGCTTCCACTTCCTTTTCCAATCCGTCGGTATTCCCATAAGCGGCATAATTGGTGAGCTCAATAACGTGCCCAATGGCGAGTGGCGCTTTACTCATTATCGTTAGCAGCATTTTTCTTGTTTCCGCCAATAGACTTTCAGCAGTGGTC
>DATGFZ010000331.1:0-3264 GCA_035308805.1 Puia sp.
CAGATATCCATCACTGTGAGTGATAACGGAAATGGGATCCTTCAAAAAATATTGGATAAAATTTTTCAGCCATTTTTTACTACCAAACCAACCGGACAGGGAACCGGACTTGGTCTATCATTAAGCTATGATATTATAAAAGCACACGGCGGAGAAATAAAAGTGAACACAAAAGAAAATGATGGAAGTGAATTCATTATTGAATTGCCAATAAGATAATAATTTGGAAACAAAGATCTTGTCTCTAGTTGGGATTTATTTTTTTTAAACATGATAAAATCAATTCAAAGGATCTTTTTTGTCTTTTTGTTTTACTTTTCATGCTGAGTAAAAAAATGACAGCTTTTTTCATTCCTCTCAATTTTAAATAAAATATAAAATTCTGGTGAGATACTGGTGAACTAAAATGGCGCCAAAAGCAGGGGTGACTGAAATGAACTGGAAAAATAAACGCTAAAAATCAATTACTTGTGAGGAAGTGACATTGACTGGTCGAATAAAAGTGATCCGGATTGGATTCGAACCAATGACCTACTGCTTAGAAGGCAGTTGCTCTATCCAACTGAGCTACCGGACCGGGAAACGGCTGCAAAAGTAAAACAATGTTTACACAGAATCAAAAAGGTGCGGCCATGTCCTGTGTCAAAATTCTTTTTTAATTAAGGCGCATTTCTTAACTTAAGCTATAAAATTGTTTGCCATGACTAATTTTGATACATCTCACGTGAAAAATATTGTGCTGCTTGGTCACGCCGGCTCCGGTAAGACCACGTTAGCCGAATGTATGCTATTTGAAGCCGATATCATTAACCGGCGCGGTAGCATCGAAGAAAAAAATACCGTTGGCGACTTCTATCAGTTGGAACAGGAGCGCGGTAATTCCATTTTTTCGAAATTATTACATACGCAGTGGCGTGGTTATAAAATTAATATTCTCGATACACCGGGATATGATGATTTTTCCGGCGAAGTTTTGTCGGCACTTCGCGTTGCAGATACCGGGGTGATGCTGCTCAATGCAAATTTTGGAGTTGAAGTCGGTACCGATATCATTTGGGAATACACCGAACATTTTAAAACACCAATGATATTTGCCGTTAATAAATTAGATCAGGAAAAAGCGGATTTTGATAAGACAGTATCACAGGCCAAGGATCATTTTGGAAAAAATGTCCTGGTCGTCCAGTATCCGTTGAACCAGGGATTGGATTTTGATTGTATCATTGATGTCCTGCGCATGACCATGTATACATTCCCGGCTCAGGGTGGCAAACCGCAAAAATTCCCTATTCCGGACGCAGAAAAAGAAAAGGCGGATCGCCTCCACAAAGAATTGATTGAAGCGATTGCTGAAAACGATGAGACTTTGATGGAAAAATATTTTGATAAGGGTGAATTGGATGAGGATGAAATGAAAATGGGTTTGAAAAAAGCAATGATCAATCACGACCTGTTTCCGCTGTTTTGCGTATCGGCGAAAAAAAATATGGGCAGCGGTCGCCTTATGGGATTTATAGATAATGTTTGCCCGAGCGCAAATGAAATGCTGCCGCAAAAAACAAAATCGGGAGAATTATTGGCCTGTGATCCCAATGGGCCTGCCTGTTTGTTTATTTATAAAACAATTTCAGAATCGCATATCGGGGAGATGTCTTTTTTCAAAGTATATTCCGGAGTCATCAAATCAGGAATGGAATTGGTGAATGAATCAAATGGAGTAAGTGAAAAACTAAACCAGCTCTTTGTTGTGGAAGGCATGAAACGAACGGCGGTTAATGAATTATTTGCAGGAGATCTGGGCGCGACGATAAAATTAAAACACACGCACGTTAATAACACCTTGCACCTAAGGGGAAAAAATTACGAACTGGATCCCATCGAGTTTCCATCACCCTTGATGAGCGTTGCCGTAGAGTCTACCCAAAAAGGCGATGAAGAAAAATTATCGATCGCATTGCACCAGATCCAGGAAGAAGATCCGACGGTCATCGTAGAAGTTTCTCAGGAACTCAAACAAACCATTATTCATTGCCAGGGAGAATTGCATCTGGCTGTGATCAAATGGAAACTTGAACACATCTCAAAAAACCTTAGCGTAAAATTTACAAAAACACGTATACCTTACCGTGAAACGATAAGAAAATCTGTTCAATCAAATTATCGTCATAAAAAACAATCCGGTGGCGCGGGTCAGTTTGGCGAAGTATATATGCAGGTCGAACCGTGGTATGATGGGATGCCGGATCCAAAAGGATTTTCGGTCCGCGGCCGGGATGAATATAAATTAGACTGGGGGGGTAAACTCGTGTTTTATAACTGCATTGTCGGAGGGGCAATCGATCAGCGATTTCTTCCGTCGATATTGAAGGGGGTGATGGAAAAAATGAATGTTGGTCCGCTAACGGGATCGTATGTACGCGACGTGCGCGTCAGTGTTTATGATGGTAAAATGCACCCTGTAGACTCCAACGACATTTCTTTCAAGATTGCAGGCATGATGGCATTTAAGCAGGCCTTTCAACAGGCAGATCCGCAAATTCTGGAGCCGATATACACAGTGAGCGTTTTATGTCCGGACGAATTAACCGGCTTCATCATCGGGGATTTGCAAACACGCCGCGCAATCATTGAAGGCATGGATGCTGAAGGACATTTTACAAAAGTCACCGCTAAAGTTCCACTTGCTGAAATGGACGGTTATTCTTCATCGCTACGTTCAATCAGCCAGGGGCGTGCAAAATTCAGAATGGAATTTTACCAGTACGCTCCCGTTGCATTCGAAATGCAGCGTAAACTTATTGATGAATATCATAAAGAAACCACGGAAGCATTGGTTTAGTTTTTGATTTAGGGTCCATGCTTCTTTTTTCAAATTTCATTCCGAATGTTAAGTTTGTGATTTGGCATTGGATTTTAATCAGGAGTTTTACCGGTACAGTACAACAGACTACACACTAAATACTATTAGCCACAATGGATGTTCAGATTGAAGAAAGCTGGAAAAGAGTTTTGCACCATGAATTTACCCAACCTTATTTTGCAGGGATCGTTTCCTTCTTGAAAGCGGAGAAATTATCCGGTAAGATTGTCTATCCGCCGGGTAAACTCATTTTCAATGCTTTTAATAGCACCCCTTTTGATAAAGTAAAGATTGTTTTGCTTGGCCAGGATCCATATCACGGGCCCGGGCAGGCCCACGGCTTGAGTTTTTCCGTTCCTAAGGGAATAGTGCAACCGCCTTCCCTGATAAATATTTTTAAAGAA